>JAOPZG010000307.1 GCA_025964215.1 Conexibacter sp. | reverse complement strand
GGAACGGCGCCCGCGGCCCACGGCGGCGTCGCGTCCGGCCGCAGCGCCGCGACCAGCCCGCAGATCGCGAGGCCGGCGAGCACGAGGTCGAGGCTCTCGAAGACCTGCCAGCCCGTGAGGTCGTCGTCGTACCACTTGGTGAAGAGCGAGACGAAGAGCAGCGCGGAGCCGGCGAAGAGCACGGCGCGGCCAAGGTCGATGCGGCGAGGCATGCTCAACCTCTTCCCCACCGACCCCCGAACGACACCCCTACACACGGCTGAGCGGGGATCTCAACGTATTCGAAGGAACTCTGGCGGCGACGCCGAACTCAGGAGCGAAGCACGGGAAGTGTCCGCCGGCTCGCAATCGCATGAGCACGTCTGTAGCATCTTTGACGATGTAGCTCTGTAGCAGTAGGTCCGGACAGAAGAGGAACGCATGGCCGTCAGCCAGGTCAACATTCGGCTTGACTCGCGCAAGCTCGAGATCCTCGAGGCTGGTGCGTTCGTCGACGGCCGGAGCGTCCCCGAGTTCGTGCGAGCGGCCATCGAGGACCTAGCCGACCAGCTTGCCAACGATCCCGCGGTCCAACTCGCGATCCAGGCCCGCGACGAGCGCAACCGCCGACCGGCATCGAACATTGCCGGTTTCCCGACCAAGCATCGGGTGCGGGCGGCAGATGCCTGAGCACAACTCGCCGCGGCCCACGTTCCCGGGATCAGTGATCGAGCGCTTCTTCGCCGCGTTCTGTGCAATCGTCGCGCTGGCGACGGTCTGGGTGTTGCCGCTCAGCATCGCCGTGCAGATCGGCGCGACCGAGGTCTTCGCCCTCGTCCCGGCCGGCATCCTTCTGTTTTGGGCAGGGCGCTGGTTCGAGCGCCACGCGAGCCGTAAGCGCTCGACGACGCCTGCGGCCTGACTGCCCGGCTAAGCCCCCGCGCCGATGGCGCGGTGCAGGTCGTCCACGAGGTCCTCGGCCGCCTCGACGCCGCAGCTGAGGCGCACCAGATCGGCGGGGACGGCGGCATCGGAGCCCTCGACGGACTGGTGCGTCATCGCCTGCGGGACCTCGATCAGCGACTCGACGCCGCCCAACGACTCGGCCAGCGTGAAGAGCTTGGTGCGCTGCGCGATGCCGATCGCGTCCGGGTGGCGGAAGCTCACCATGCCGCTGAAGCCCGGCCAGCGGACCTCGGAGACGCCCGGGGCCGACTTCAGGAAGCCGACGACCGCCTCGGCGTTCGCCGCGTGCGCGGCCATCCGCAGGTGCAGCGTGCGCAGGCCGCGGTGGACGAGGAAGCAGTCGAACGGGCCGGGCACCGCGCCGATCGAGTTCTGGATGAACCGGACCTGCTCGTGGACCGCGGGATCGCGCACGATCACGGCGCCGCCGACCGTGTCGGAGTGGCCCCCGAGGTACTTCGTGACCGAGTGCACGACGGCGTCGGCGCCCAGCTCCAGCGGCCGCTGGTTGACCGGCGTGGCGAACGTGTTGTCGACCACGACGAAGACCTCGCCCGGAAGCCCGTCGATCACCGCGCGCACGTCGACGACGTTCAACAAGGGGTTGGTCGGCGTCTCGATCCACACCAACTTGGTCTGCTCGGTGACCGCCGCCGCGAGCGCGGCGAGGTCGGTCTGGTCGACCAACGTGTAGGTGATCCCGAAGCGCGTGAGCACCTTGTCGACCAGCCGGAAGGTCCCGCCGTAGAGGTCGGCCGGGAGCACCACGTGGTCGCCGGCCGAGCAGATCGCGGTGATCAGCGCGTGCGTCGCCGCCATGCCGGAGGAGAACGACGAGCCCAGCCCGCCCTCGAGCTCGCCGAGCGCCCGCTCGAGCGCCGAGCGCGTCGGGTTCGCGCTGCGCGCGTAGTCGTAGTCCTCCACGAACTCGCCGACCGCGGGCTGCGCGAACGTCGAGGTCTGGTGGATCGCGGGGATGACGGAGCGGTAGGTCGGATCGGGATCCAACCCCGCGTGGACGGCGCGGGTGGCGAACTTCATCGTGCGAGGGATTCGAGCAGGTCCGCGCGCGTGACGATGCCCGCCGGGCGCCCGCCGGCCATCACGAGCAGCGCCTGGCGCTCGCCGCCGAGCAGCTCGACCGCCTCGCGCACGGGGTCCTCGGCGGAGACCGCGTAGAGCGGCGGCTCCATCACGGCGACGATCTCGGCGCCCAGCAGCGCCGGCTCGTCGACCGCGCGCGCCAGCAGGCCGCGCTCGCCGACCGAGCCGACGACCGTGGCCGGGTCCTTGCTGCTGACGACCGGCAGCTGCGAGACGCCGTGCTCGTGCAGCAGCGCGACCGCGTCGCGGACCTTCTGGTGCGTCTGCACCGTCACCAGCGACGGCAGCTCCTTCGCCCCGTCGGCCTTGCGCCGCAGGACGTCGCCGACCGCGAGGTCGCCCGCGCGCTCGAGGAAGCCGTACTGCGTCATCCACGCGTCGTTGAAGATCTTCGAGAGGTACGAGCGCCCGCCGTCGGGCAGCACGACGACGATCAGCGCGTCCGGGTCGTCGATCGTCTTGGCCGCCTCGAGCGCCGCCCACAGCGCGGTGCCGCACGAGCCGCCCGCGAGGATCCCCTCCTCCATCGCCAGCCGGCGCGTGGTCAGGAACGAGTCCTTGTCGCTCACCGCGATCCAGCGGTCGACGATGTCGCGATCGAAGGTCTCGGGCCAGAAGTCCTCGCCGACGCCCTCGACCAGGTACCCCTTGATCTCGTCGTCGGACGGCGCGCTGTAGATGGACCCCACCGGGTCGGCGCCGATGATCTGGATGTCCGGGTTGCGCTCCTTGAGGTAGCGCCCGATGCCGCTGATCGTCCCGCCCGTGCCGACGCCGGCGACCAAGTGCGTGATCTTGCCCTCGGTCTGCTCCCAGATCTCCGGGCCGGTGGAGTCGTAGTGCGCCTGCGGGTTGGCCGGATTGAAGTACTGGTTGGGCTTGTAGGCGCCCGGGATCTCGGCGGCGAGCCGGTCGGAGACCGAGTAGTAGGACTCGGGCGAGTCGGGGTCGACGTTCGTCGGGCAGACCACGACCTCGGCGCCGTAGGCGCGCAGGAGGTCGATCTTCTCCTTGGACATCTTGTCGGGCATGACCGCGATCACGTGGTAGCCCTTCAGGCGCGCGGCCATGGCGAGACCGGTGCCGGTGTTGCCGGAGGTCGGCTCGACGATCGTGCCGCCGGGACGCAGCAGCCCGTCGCGCTCGGCCGCGGCGATCATCGCGACCGCGGCGCGGTCCTTGATCGAGCCGCCCGGGTTGAGCGCCTCGACCTTCGCCACGAGCTGCGGCGTGAGGCCCGCGCCCAGGCGCGAGAGGCGGACGAGCGGGGTGTCGCCGATCGCGTCGATGATCGAGTCGCGGATCGCGGAGTGAGTCTGGACAGCGTGCTCCATGGCGTCTAGTGAAGCACCTGTGCGGTCAACTCGCCAGAGTGCCGCAGGATCTTCGGAATTGCGTTGTAATTCTGCATCATCTTCAGCGGTTCTGGCACAATTCGCGCCATGCCGAACGACCTGCGCCTCGACGACGTCGACCGCGCGATCCTCGAGGCGCTGAGCCTGGATGCGCGCATCCCGAACAACAAGCTCGCCGAGCGCGTCGGGGTCGCGCCGTCGACCGCGCTCCAGCGCGTGCGCAGCCTGCGGAGATCGACCTCGCCGCGCTCGGCCGGCCCTTGCAGGCGATGGTCGCCGTGCGCCTCGCCGTCCACAACCGCGAGCAGATCGACACCTTCACCAACGCCGTGCGCGAGCTGCCCGGGGTGCTCACGGTCTTCCACCTCGCGGGCGCGACCGACTACCTCGTCTGGCTCGCCGCCGCCGACGCGCAGGACCTCCGCGAGTTCGTCGTCGACCACCTCGCCACGCACCCCGCCGTCGCGCACGCCGAGACGTCGCTGATCTACGAGCACCGCCGCGGGCCCGGGATCTGGGGCGCGGCGGATCCGGGCTAGGCGGCGCCTTCCCGCAGCGCCGCCAGCGAGGCCCGCTGGCGTCCGTCGGCGCCGAAGTTCCCCGGGGCCAGCCACGCCGCGAACGCCGCGCCCACCGCCGGCCACTCGCCGTCGAGGATCGAGAACCACGCGCTGTCGCGGTTGCGCCCCTTGACCACCATGTGCTGGCGGAACACGCCCTCGAACGTGAAGCCGAAGCGGGTGGCCGCGGCCTTCGAGCGCGCGTTGTCGTTGTCGCACTTCCACTCCAGCCGCCGGTGGCCGAGCACCTCGAAGGCGTGGCGCGCGAGCAGGAAGATCGCCTCGGTCGCCTGCGGCGTGCGCTGGAGCGGGCCGCCGAACCAGATGTGGCCGATCTCGATCACGCCGTGGGCGGACTCGACGCGCAGGAAGCTCACGACGCCGCCCGCGCGGCCGGTCTCCGCGTCCACCACGGCGTAGAAGCGCGGATCGGCCGACGACGCTTGCGCGGCCACGTGCTGCAACAACCCGTCGCGGTCGCCCGGGAACGGCCCGTAGGGCAGGTAGGCCCACAGCCGCGGGTCCGCACCGTCGCCCTCGGCCGCCGCGTAGAGCGCGTCGCCGTGGCGCGCGGCGTCGAGCGGCTCGAGCACCACGCGCGCGCCGACCAGCGGCGTCGCGTCCGGGGCGCGGGCGGGCGGGGTGAAGCCGTGGAGGTCGTCGCTGGACACCTGCGGGATCCTGGCACGCCGCGGAGGCGGTTCCAGGGCCAAGCGGGTGATCCGTCGCAGGTCCAACGCAGAGTTGTTGCAGGGCGGGGTTGACGTGCAACAGCTTGGAGACGAGGCTCGCCATCCCATGTTCCTGCCGCCCCTGCTCTCCGACCGCCCGCCCGCCCTGCGCGTCGTGCTGACCTACGTCTCGCCGGTGATCGGCGGCTTCCTGACGGGCATGACGCTCGGGCTCGGCATCGCGGCGTGGGTGATCGCGAACGTCATCGCCACGCTCGCCGGCTTCGGCGCGGGCTTCGACCACGACACCGGCGCGGACGCCGCACGCCGTGGCGCGACCGGCGGCGCGCTGTTCGGGCTGAGCCTGGTGCTCGCCGACGCGCTCGTCGTCGACGACCGCGTGGCGAAGATCGCCGATCCCGCGGTGCTGCAGGCGCTCGTGACGACGATCGCCGGGACGCTGCTGGCGCTGGCGGGCACGTGGCTGCGCTCCCGGATCGTCAGGAGGCGCACCGCGCTCGCGAGCTCCTAGCTACATCCCCGCGATGTCCGGACCCTCGGGCCCGCGCTGGCGCAGGAAGCGCTGGAACTCGCGCGCGATCACGTCGCCGGAGGGCAGGTCGGTCGGATCGGCCTCGGCCTCCTCCTCTGCGGCAGTCTTCTCCAGCCGCTCGACGAAGGCCTGGACGTCCGGGTCGCTCTGGACCGCGAGCGAGACCTGGCGCTCGTAGTCGGCGGAGGCCAGCTCGAGCTCCTCGGCGTCGACCGTGACGCCCACGAGGGACTCCAGCTTGCGGACGAGCGCGAGCGCCGCCTTCGGGTTCGGCGCCGCCGCGACGTAGTGCGGGACGCTCGCCCACAGCGAGGCGGTCGGGATGCCGGCGTCCTGGCACGCCGCGTGGAGGACGCCGACGATGCCGGTCGGGCCCTCGTAGGAGGTCGGCGCGAGCTCGAGGCCGGTGATCAGCGTCTGGTCGCTCGACAGGCCGGTGATGCCGACCGGGCGCGAGTGCGGGACGTCGGCGAGCAGCGCGCCGAGCGAGACGACCATCTGGGTCCCGAGCGCCTCGGCGAGGTCGACGATCAGCTGCGTGAACGAGCGCCAGCGGAAGCTGGGCTCTGGGCCGGAGAGCAGGACGAGGTCGCGCGGCGCGCGCGGGACCCGCGCCTCGTAGATCTCCACCGACGGCCACTGGAGCTCGCGCGTGGTGCCGTCGACCAGCGTCACGCGCGGCCGCGTGGCCTGGAAGTCGAAGAACTCCTCGGGGTCGATCTGCGCGAAGCGCGTCGCGCCGAGCGAGGCGCCGAAGAAGCGGAGCGCGGCGGAGGCGGCATCGCCGGCGTCGTTCCAGCCGGTGAACGCGCAGACCAGCGCCGGGGCCCGAAGGCCATCCGGCCGGCTCTCCCAGATGAGCGGCTGCATCGGGAGGACGGTAGCGTCATCCGGAGCGCTCCCCATGATGGAACCCGTCGCCGCACTCCCGGACACCCCCGCGCCCACGGCGCCCAGCATCGCCACGCTGCGGGCCGGTGACGAGGTCCAGGGCGTCTACGCGTGCACCCGCAAGGAGCGGTTGATGTCCCGTGCGGGCACGCCGTACCTCGCGGTCGAGCTGCGCGACCGCACCGCCGCGATCCCCGCCCGCGTCTTCCGCGACGCCGACGTCGCGGCCGCCCGCTTCGAGCGCGGCGACCTCGTCCAGGTGACCGGTCGCGACGAGCGCTTCCGCGAGGAGCTGCAGCTCGACCTGCGCGCGATCGCCCGCGCCGCCGAGGGCGAGGCCGACCCCGCGCAGTTCCTCCCCGTCGCCTACCGCGATCTCGACGAGCTCGACGGCTTCCTCGAGCACCTCGCCGGCGAGGTCCACGACGCGGGCTACGCGCAGCTGCTCGCCTCGCTGCTGGGCGACGCCGAGCTGCGCGCCGCCTGGCGCCGCGCGCCGTGCACCCGCGCCGGCCACCACAGCTACCTCGGC
>JAOPZG010000246.1 GCA_025964215.1 Conexibacter sp. | reverse complement strand
GCCCGCGGGCGGCGGCGGGCCGGCCGGCGCCGGATCGGGCACCGGCTCCCAGCCGCCCTGCGCGGGGTCGACGTCGGCCTCGCCGGTGCGCCCCACGGACTCCAACTCGCGCTCGAGCTCCTTGAGCTTGCGCTCGAGCTCGCTCAAGGTGCTGGTGACGTCGCTCTCCACTGCTCGCGAGCGTACTCGTGTCTGGAGAGCGACGCCAACCGGGGCAAGCGGTCTGGCGCGGCGCTAGCCGCCGAGGATCTCCACGGCGATCTCCGCCACTTCCGTGGGCGTCCGGCCCACGCGCACGCCCTTGGCCTCGAGCGCCTCGGCCTTCGCGACCGCGGTGCCCTTCGAGCCGCTGACGATGGCGCCCGCGTGGCCCATGGTCTTGCCCGGAGGCGCCGTGAACCCCGCGATGTACGCGACGACCGGCTTGGTCACGTGCTCGGCGATGTAGTCCGCCGCGCGCTCCTCGGCGTCGCCGCCGATCTCGCCGCTCAGCACGATCAGCTCGGTCTGGTCGTCGGCCTGGAAGAGCTCGATCACGTCGATGAACGACGTGCCCGGGACCGGGTCGCCGCCGATGCCGACGATCGAGGAGTTGCCGAAGCCGGCCTGGGCCAGCGTGTTGCCGATCTTGTAGGTCAGCGTGCCCGACCGGGACACGACGCCCACGTTGCCCTCCTTGAAGAACGACGCCGGGATGATGCCGACGTTCGCCTTGCCCGGCGAGAGGATGCCCGGGCAGTTCGGCCCGACCAGCCGCGTGCCGGTGCGCTGAAGGTGCGTGTAGACGCGCAGCTCGTCGTGGGCCGGGATGCCCTCGGTGATGCAGATGACCAGCGGGATGCCCGCGTCGGCCGCCTCGAGGATCGAGTCGGCGGCGAAGCGCGGCGGCACGAAGACCATCGCGACGTTGGCGCCGGTCTGGGCGACCGCGTCGCGGAACGTGTTGAACACCGGGATGCCCTCGACGTCCTGGCCGCCCTTGCCGGGCGTGACGCCGGCGACGACGTTCGTCCCGTAGCTCTTGTTGTTGAGCGCGTGGAACGTGCCCTCGCGCCCGGTGATGCCGGAGACGACCAGCTTGGTGTCGTTGTCGATCAGGACGGCCATCAGGCTGCCTCCCCCTTGGCCAGAGCCACGACCTTCTGGGCGGCCTCGTCCATCGTGGCCGCGGTGTGCACGTTCGGAAGGCTCGCGTCCGCGAGGATCTTCCGTCCCTCGACGTCGTTCGTGCCGTCCAGGCGGACGACGAACGGGACCTTCGGATCCAGCGTCTTGAACGCCTCGATGAGGCCGTTGGCGACCTCGTCGCAGCGCGTGATGCCGCCGAAGATGTTGAACAAGACGGCCTTGACCTTGTCGTCGGACAAGATGACTTCCACGGCGCTGGTGATGGCCTCGGCCTTGGACCCGCCGCCGGCGTCCAGGAAGTTGGCGGGCGCGCCGCCGTAGTGGGCGACGACGTCGAGCGTCGACATGACCAGCCCGGCGCCGTTGCCGAGGATGCCGATGTCGCCGTCGAGCTTGACGTAGGTCAGGCCGCGCTCGTGCGCCATCTGCTCCTGCGGGTCCTCGTCGCTCGGATCCCGCAGGTTCGCGTTGTCCGGGTGGCGGAAGAGCGCGTTGTCGTCGAGCGTGACCTTGGCGTCGAGCGCCGCGACCTTGCGCTCGGGCGTGACGATCAGCGGGTTGACCTCGACCAGCAGCGCCTCCTCGGCGATGAAGGTCCCGTAGAGCTGGTGCAGGAACGCGCCGACGGGGCGGACGAGGTCGGCGTCGATGCCGGCCTCGAAGGCCAGGCGCCGGCCGTGGAAGTCCTGGAAGCCCAGGAGCGGGTCGACGTGGAGCGTGGCGATCGCGTCCGGGTTGGAGTCGGCGACCTCCTCGATGTCCATGCCGCCCTGGGTGGAGAGCATGATCAGTGGCGCCTTCGCGCCACGATCGAAGACGATCGAGGCGTAGTACTCGCTCTCGATCTGCGGGGCGGCGGTCTCGATCCACACCTCGTGGACCGTGAAGCCCTTGATGTCCATGCCGAGGATGGCGTCGGATGCAGCCCGCGCCTCGTCCTCGTCGTTGGCGATCTTGATGCCGCCGGCCTTGCCGCGGCCACCGATCTTCACCTGTGCCTTGACGGCACACGGGAAGCCGATCTCCTTCGCGGCGGCTACGGCTTCGTCGACCGTTCGCGCCGGGCGTCCGTCAGGGACGGGGATTCCATGTCGGGCAAAAAGCTGCTTGCCCTGATATTCGAGCAGGTCCATAGGAGGCCACGACGTTATTGCAGGAGTCCGGCCGGATGCTTCGTGCCCAAACGACCGCGCCCCGCCCGAAGGGCCAGAGATGGCACAATGCCGGGCCGCATGGCACTCCCGAAGAACATCCAGTGGGTCACGTTCGACGTCTACGGCACCTTGATCGATTGGGAGTCGGGAATCGCCGATGCCTTCGAGCGGGAGGCGAAGCGCGACGGGTTCACCATCGACCGCACCCAAGTGGTCGATCTGTTCCTCGACGCGACCAAGGAGATCCAGGGCGGCTCGTACGAGCTCTACGCCGAGGTCCTGCGTCAGGCGGCGATCAAGATCGCCAAGGAGATCGGCTGGCCGCTGGAGCCCTCGCGCTCTGGCTTCCTCCCTGACTCGGTCTCCCGCTGGGGCGCGTTCAAGGAGACGATGCCCCAGATGAAGAAGTTCCTGGGCAAGTACCAGACGGGCCTCATCTCCAACATCGACGACAAGCTCCTCGGGCTGACGCGCCGCCACATCCCGGCCGACGTCGACCTCGTCGTCACCGCCCAGCAGGTCCGCTCCTACAAGCCGGACCCCGCGCACTTCAACGAGTTCGCGCGGCGGATCGGCGGCAAGAAGGGGTGGGTCCACATCGGGTCCGGCCTCTACACGGACATCGAGCCGGCGACCAAGCTGAAGGTCCCGACGATCTGGGTAAACCGCCGCAAGGAGGAGGTCCCGCCGGGCGGCAAGAAGCCGACCGCCGAGGTCAAGACCCTGCTCGAGGCGGCCAAGCTCCTCGGCTTGTAGTGCAGGTCATCGCCCTCGACCCCGGCGTCATCGTCGCCCGGAGCGTCAAGTGGCAGACCACCTGCACGCTGCTGCACCACGGCGACGAGACGTTCGTCGTCGACTCGCCGATCTTCCCGGACGAGCTCGACGCGCTGCCGGGGATCCTCGGGCAGGCGGGGTGGGGGTTGAGCGGGCTGCTCGCGACGCATGGCGATTGGGATCACCTGCTGGCGCGGCTGGCGTTCCCGGACGCGCCGCTGGGCGTCGCCGAGACGACCGCGGCGCGGCTGCGCGCCGAGCCGGGCGTGGCGGCGCGCCGGCTGCGCGAGGTCGACGAGGACGACTACGTGATCCGGCCGCGGCCGCTGTCGCTGGGGTCCGTGCAGGCGCTGCCGGTGCCCGGCAAGGTCGAGCTGGGGACCGAGGGCGGCGACGCCGAGCTCGAGCTGATCCCGTCCGATGGGCACACCGCCGACGGGATGGCGATCTGGGCGGAGTTCGCCCGCGTGCTGTGCGT
>JAOPZG010000280.1 GCA_025964215.1 Conexibacter sp. | reverse complement strand
GGCGCGGTTGGCCAGGCCGGTCAGCGGGTCGTGGTCGGAGAACGGCGGCGGCAGCGTCTCGCCGGCCGGGCCCGCGTCGAGCGCGGTCGCGGCGCGGTCGCCGAAGAGGCGCAGGACTTGGAGCTGCTCGCGGCCGGGCAGCAACCGGTCGGTGGGATCGTCGACCCAGATCACGCCGCGCAGCGTGCCGGCGGCGTCGCGCAGGCCGACGACGAGCCAGTGGCGGGTCCACGCGTACGGCCCGCGGCCGCTGGTCTGGGAGCGGTAGATGGTGGTCTGGATGTTGAGCGTCGCCTCGGCGTCCTCGCGGCTCAGCAGGTGGCAGCCGTGGCGCTCGTTGACGGGCTCGAGGATCGGCTCGAACTGCGCGAGCGTGAACGCGAGGTGCGCGAAGACGGGGTCGTGCATCGTCCAGCCGGCGGTCGCGGCCGGGCGCAGCAGGCCGCCGTTCTCGGCGAGCAGGACGGCGGCGCGCTCGAAGCCGAGCGTCTCGCAGATCCCGGCGCAGACGGCTTGGAGGACGGCGGCGCGCTTGCGCTGCTCGCCGGCGAGGCTCGACAGCGAGAGCAGGCGGTCGAGCGCGGCGCGGTGGCGGGCGTCGCGCTCGGCGCCCGCGGCCTGCTCGACGGCGAGGGCGGCGAGCTGGGCGAGCGAGACGAGCTGGTCGCAGAGCTCGTCGGTCGGCGTGACGCCGTCGTCGGGCTCGGCGATCGAGACGATCCCGACGACGTCGCCGTTGGCGCGGCGCATGACGGCGAGGACGAGGTCCTCCTCGAGGCCGCCGGGGATGGAGCCCGCGGGCGCGTGGTGGGCGCCGCGGCGCTCGAAGCGCGCGGCGAGGTACGGGGCCCACTGCTCCCACGTCGAGGCCTTGCCGAGCAGCGCCAGGCGCGTGGCCTCGGGGCCGTGGACGTTCGTGGCCTCGAAGTCGTCCCAGGCCGGCCGGTGCAGGTTGATGGCGACGCTCGCGTGGCCGAGGGCCTCGGCGGTCGTCGCCGCGATGCGGTCGAGCGCGAAGACGAGGTCGTCGCGGGAGCGCACGCCGCGGGCGGCCTCGAGCGCCCCGCGCAGGGAGGCGATCATGGACAGGGGTGATGATCCGGACACGGCTCATCCCTGTTAACGGCTGTGGGCGCTCGCGGCTTGAGGCGCGCGGCGCCCCCGCCGGGGCGGCTCAGCGCACGTGGGCGCGCACGACCTGCGCGGGCGTGGCGGCGCCGAGCAGCATGAGGTCGAGCTCGAGCTCGGCGCGCAGGGTCTCCAGGACCCAGCGGGCGCCGGCCTCGCCGTCCCACGCGAGGCCCCAGAGCAGCGGGCGGCCGACGAGCACCGCGCGCGCCCCGAGCGCGAGCGCCTTCAGCACGTCGGTGCCGCGGCGGACGCCGCCGTCGACCAGCACCTCGACGTCGCCGGCGACCTCCTGCACGACGTCCTCGAGCAGGTCGATCCCGGCCGGGACGCCGTCGAGCTGGCGGCCGCCGTGGTTGGAGACGACGATGCCGGCGGCGCCGTGCGCGATCGCCAGGCGGGCGTCGGCGGCGGTGTGGATCCCCTTGACGAGGACCGGGATCTCGACGGCCTCGACCAGCGCTTCGAGGTCCTTCCAGCTCAGCGAGGCGTCGACCAGCGAGAAGAAGTCCGCGGGGGTGAGGCCGACGCTGTGGCCGGCCGCCGCGGAGACGCCGGGCATGTCGATGCCGGGCGGGACGGCGAAGCCGGTGCGCAGGTCGCGCTCGCGGCGGCCGGCGCGCGGCGCGTCGACCGTCACGACGAGCGCCCGGTAGCCGCAGTCGACGGCCTCGTCGACGAGCGCGTGGGTGACGCCGCGGTCGCGCAGGACGTAGAGCTGGAACCAGCGCGGGGCGCCGGGGGCGGCTTCCGCGACCTCGCGGGCGGTCGCGGTCGCGAGCGTCGAGACGCACATCAGCGTCCCGGCGGCCGCCGCGGCGCGCGCCATCCCGGGCTCGCCGTCGGGGTGGGCCATGCGCTGGAGGGCGACGGGCGCGACGATCACGGGCATCGAGATCGGCGTGCCGAGGACGGTGGTCGCGGTGTCGACCGCGCTGACGTCGACCAGGACGCGGGGCAGGAGCTGGAGCCGCGCGAAGGCGGCCTCGTTGTCGGCGAGCGTGCGCTCGTCCCCGGCGCCGCCGGCGAAGTAGCCGAGCGGGCCGGCGTCGAGCTTGGTTGCCACGAGGGCCTCGACGTCGCGGAGTGAAACGGGCCCACCCACCCTGCCGTCGATCATCGTCGCGGGGTCACCGGGTCGATGGCGATCCAGCTCTTGGCCAGCGGGCCGACGCGCTCGGCGTGGACCGGCGCGCCGAAGAGGCGCCGCATCTCGCCGCGCCGCAGCAGGGCGATGTCCTCCCAGTCGCCCTGGGCGCCGAGGCGCCAGAGCGGGCGGCGGATGGAAGTCGGCAGCCAGTGGGCGAAGGGCAGCAGGCTGTGCGGCTCGACCGGGAACGAGAAGGCGGGCGTCTGGACGTAGAGCCCGCGGCCGACGCGGGCGAGCTCGGCGGCGAAGGCGGGCCGGCGCGCGCGGGGGACGTGCTCGACGACGCTGGACGCGTAGACGAGGTCGAACGCGCCGTCCTCGTAGGGCAGGCCCTCGGTGACGTCGGCCTGGAGGAAGGGCCCGGGGTAGCCGGGGCGCGCGACGAGGTCGACGCCGGTGATCTCCAGGTCCGGCTCCAGCGCGCGCAGGCCGACGCTGCCGCAGCCGACGTCGAGGACGCGCATGCCCGACTGCAGGCCGGTGAGGCCGAAGAACTGGGCGTGCCGGCGCGCACGGGCCCGTGCGGCGATCGGGGACGCGATGCGCGCCCGTGCCTGACCCCGTGCGGTCCCGTAGACGTCGGTGGGGGCCACGGGCGGGGAGGCTAGTCCGTTTGCCTCCTAGAATGCGTGCATGGCCTCTGCTCGTCAGATCCACGTCGGCGACGTCCCCATCGGGGGCGGCGCGCCCGTCGCCGTCCAGACGATGACCAAGACCGAGACGGCGAACCTGACCGCGACGATGGACCAGATCCGCCGCGTGGCGGACGCGGGCGCCGACATCGTGCGCTGCGCCGTGCCGCGCGAGGCCGACATCGAGGCGCTGAAGACGATCGTGGTCGAGTCGCCGATCCCGATCATCGCCGACATCCACTTCAACCACACGCTGGCGATCAAGGCCATCGAGGTCGGCGCCCACTGCGTGCGGATCAACCCGGGGAACATCGGCGGCCCGGACAAGGTCGCCGAGGTCATCGCGGCGGCCAAGCTCAAGGGGACGCCGATCCGCGTCGGCGTCAACTCCGGCTCGCTGCCCAAGCACCTGCGCGACATGGAGTTCACCAACCCGGTCGAGGCGCTGGTCACGGCCGCGACCGAGTGGGTCGAGCTGCTGCACCGCCTCGACTTCTACGACTTCAAGCTGTCGATGAAGTCGACCTCGGTGCCCAACACCATCGCCTCGAACCGGCTGCTCGCCGAGAAGATCGACCACCCGCTGCACCTCGGGATCACCGAGGCGGGGACGAAGTGGTCGGGCTCGCTGAAGAGCGCGGTCGGCCTCGGGACGCTGCTGGCCGACGGCATCGGCGACACGATCCGGATCTCGCTCTCGACGTTCCACGCCGAGGAGGAGGTCAAGGTCGCCTGGGAGATCCTGAAGGCCTTGAAGCTGCGCGAGCGCGGCCCGGTCCTGATCGCGTGCCCGACCTGCGGCCGCCTGCAGTTCGACATGGACTCGGTCGTCATGGAGGTCGAGCGCCGCCTGGAGCAGTACGCGGATCCGATCGAGGTCTCGATCCTCGGCTGCGCCGTCAACGGGATCGGCGAGGCGCGCCACGCGGACTTCGGGATCACCGGCGCGAAGGACAGCGCGATGATCTTCTCCAAGGGCGAGCCGCTGAAGAAGGTCCGCACCGAGCACCTCGTGGACGAGCTCTTCGCGGAGATCGACAAGTACTACGCCTCGGGCAAGCAGGTCGTCGTCGATGCCGGGGCCGCGGCCGAGGCCGCGCTGTGGCTGGCCGAGAACGAGGACGACACGGCGATGACGCCGGAGCGCCTCGCCGCGCTGGAGGCCAAGCAGGCCGAGGCGGACGCCGACGCGATCGACGAGGCCGTCTCGCCGGTCACCGGCCGCCGGTTCACGCGTGCCTGATCCGGTCGCGCTCCGGATCACCGACCTCGTCAAGCGCTACCCGACCGGCACCGAGGCCCTCCGCGGGGTCTCGCTGGAGATCGGCGCGGGCCAGTTCTTCGGGCTGCTCGGGCCCAACGGCGCCGGCAAGTCGACGCTGATCCACTGCACGACGGGGCTCGCGTCGCCGACCTCGGGCGCGATCTCCGTGTTCGGCCACGACGCGATCGACGGCTACGCCGAGGCGCGCGCGGCCGTCGGGCTGGCGCCGCAGGACCTCAACATCGACCAGTTCCTGACGGTCGCGGAGACGCTCGACTACCACGGCGGCTACTTCGGGATGCGGCGCGCCGACCGGCGCGAGCGGACCAAGGAGCTGCTCGACGCGTTCTCGCTGACGGCCAAGAAGGACGACCGCACGAGGACGCTGAGCGGCGGCATGAAGCGCCGGCTGATCCTGGCCCGCGCGCTGATGCACCGGCCGCGGCTGCTGATCCTGGACGAGCCGACGGCGGGCGTGGACGTCGAGCTGCGGCTCGAGCTGTGGCACTACGTCCAGCGCATCAACGCCGAGGGCACGACGATCCTGCTCACCACGCACTACCTCGAGGAGGCCGAGCAGCTCTGCGACCGGATCGCCTTCATCAACGACGGGCAGATCGTGGCGCAGGGCAGCAGCGCGGAGCTGGCGGCGAGGTACGGCGTGTCCGGTCTGGAGGACGCGTACCTGGAGCTCGTGGGGCGCAAGGAGCTCTCCCGGGGCCTGGTCGCATGACCGCGTCGCAGATCCGCTTCGCCTCGCTGCTGCGGCGCGAGGTGAGCCGGTTCATGAAGATCAAGCGCCAGACCGTGGGCGCGCCGCTGCTCGAGACGTTCTTGTACATCTCGGTCTTCGGTGCGGCGCTGGGGTCGCGGGTCGGCAAGCTGCACGGGGTCGACTACGTGGTCTTCGTCGTGCCCGGCCTGATCATGATGGCCTGGGCGATGAACGCGTTCTCCAACAACTCGTCCTCGATCCTGCAGCAGAAGTTCCAGCGCGCGATCGACGACCAGCTCTCGTCGCCGGCGTCGCCGCTTGAGTTGTTGTTGGCCTTCACGTTCGGCGGCTTCCTGCGCGGCGGGCTCGTGGCGGTCCTGACGTTCATCGCGGCGTCGTTCCTGGTGGACCTGCCGGTGGACCACGTGGTCGTGCTGCTGGCCGCGCTGTTCCTGGTGGGCTTCTTCTTCGCGCAGCTCGGCGTGCTCGTGGGCGTGCGGGCCGAGCAGTTCGACGACGTCTCCTTCGCGCAGACGTTCGTGTTGCAGCCACTGCTCTTCCTCGGCGGCGTCTTCTACAGCGCCTCCCTGCTGCCCCAGCCCTTCGAGACCCTGACCCACATCAACCCGGTCTACTACATGATCGGCCTGGTCCGCTACGGCTTCCTCGGCTACTCCGAGACCAACATCGCGCTGTCGCTCGTGTTCCTGACGGCGGCAACCGGCGCCCTCTTCGCGTTCAACCACCGCCTCTTCGTCCGCGGCTACCGCCTGCGGGCATAGCGGCCCCGGCGCTCCGCACGCTTCGCGTGGGGTCAGACCCCTTGAGTCGAGGACACTCAAGGGGTCTGACCCCTTGCAGCGTGGTGGCGTAAGGGGTCTGACCCTTTGAGGGGGTGAGAATGGGGGCTGGCCGGCCTCAGGGAGGTATGGCGAGAAGGCCGAGGGCTGAGGTGGCGGGCGGGATGTTTCACGTCTATGCGCGAGGGAACCGCAAGGCGGACATCTCCCGCGACGACGTGGATTGCCGGACCTATGTCGGTCTGCTCGGCGCGGTGGTGACACGGATGCGGTGGACGTGCCTCGCCTACTGCCTCATGCCGAACCACGTGCATCTGCTCCTCACCACCCCTGAGCCGAACCTCGGGCGCGGCATGCAGCGGCTGCACGGTCGCTACGCCGAGACGTTCAACGCCCGCCACGGCGAGGTGGGTCACGTGTTCCAGGGGCGGTATGGCGCCGTGGCGGTGACGGACGACGCGCAGCTCTTGACGACCGTCGGCTACATCGCCGCGAATCCCGTCTCCGCGGGGCTCGTCGCGGATCCTGCCGCGTGGAGGTGGAGCAGCCATCGTGCGATCAGTGGGCTCGAGGTCGCGCCACCGTGGCTGGCGGCCGGCACGCTGCTCGAGCTGCTGTCCGCGTTCGGCGGGAGCGGTGGCGAGCGCTACCGGGAGCTGGTCGCCGGCCGCGTGCCGCCGGCCGGCGTGACGGACAGCTTGTCGGAGACGACGACGACCGGCGCCGGGAGCGGATCCGCGGTGCGGTAGCGGTACACACCGCTGCGGCCGCCGGGCGGGGCGAGGGTCTTCACGAACGTCCCGCGGACGTCCGTGCGCAGGCGCGCGACGGTGACCCACGCGCCGCCGGGCGAGCCGCGCTGCAGCAGGACGTCGTGCGCGCGGCCCGGGCGGACCTGGCCCCAGAAGCGGACGGCGGGGGCCTTCGAGACGACGTCCGCCACGAACGGATGCCGGAAGCCCGCGAGCGCCGGCTTGGCCTTACCGTTGGCGTACAACAACCCGGACTGCCAGCCCGCGTACCGCTTGCGGCCGGAACCCACGGACTTCACGGGCTCGTCCTGCCACTCGTACTGGACGAGCGTCCGGACACGCGGATCGCGCCAGGCCGTGTAGGCGGCCTCCTGCAGCCACCGCGACTGCTTCGCCACCGAGATGCCGTCGTACGGGTCCGGTGGGTTGGTCTGGTAGCCGAACTCCGTGAGGTGCAGCGGCGTGTGCGCGCCGGTCGGGGTCGTGAAGCCGTGCGCGCGCTGGACGGCGTCGAGGGTGTCCTCGAGCTTGCGGAGGTCCGCGATCGTCGCGTCGTCGGTGTGGGGCGCGGGCGTGGAGGGGCTCGCCTTGATCGCGTGCGGGTGGTAGGCGAAGCCGTCGATCCGCGCGGGCTGGAAGCCGGCGCAGCGGCCGGTGCGGATGGGCCGGTACTTCTCGTCCACGCAGCCGAAGGCGCGGATGAACGCGAGCGGGTGGAGCGGGCGGTTGCGCTGGAGGGGATCGGCGCCGCGGGGCGCGAGCGTGCCGGCGATGACCTGCGCGCCCGGGTCGGCGCGGTGGATCGCGGGATAGGCCGCGCGCACGAGCGCCCGGTAGGTGTGCGGCGCGACGGGCGTGCACCTGCGTCCGGGCACCGGGCACTCCTGCTGCGGCTGCAGCCACAGCGGCTGGTTCGGCTCGTTCCAGATCAGGTACTTGTCGGCGACGCGCCCGTAGCGCCGCGCGACCGCCTCCGCGAACTGCCCGAACCTCCCAGGATCCGGCAGGTAGCGCGGGTTGCCCAGCGAGGGGACGCGCGAGCCCCACAGCGGCCCCGAGCCGGTCACCGTCAGGATCGGCGTCATGCCGGCGTTGACGACCAGCGCCACCGCGCTGTCCGTCGCCGCCCAGTCGTACTGCGGGTCCTCGGGATCGCGCGCGTCGAAGCCGAGCGGCTGCGAGGGCGAGAGCTCGCCGGGCGCGATCGCGACCCAGCGGACCTGGATCCGCACCGTGTCGATCCCCGCGGCGGCCCAGCGGGCGACGATGGCCGGCGCGCGCTCGGGCGCGTGCAGCAGGATGCCGTCGTCGGAGATGCCGGTCTGGAGCTGCTGCGCGGCGGGCGCGGTGGCGGGTGCGATCAGCGCGAGCGCGAGCAGCGCCGCCACGACGGGGAGGGCGGAGCGGAGGGGCACGCGTGCATCGTGGCACGCGCGCCCGACCGTCCGTCACGTCAGGTCGTGCGGGACTACTTGGCCGCGGCGTACCGCTCGGCGACCTTCGCCCAGTTGACGACGTTCCACCACGCCTTGAGGTAGTCCGGGCGCTTGTTCTGGTACTTGAGGTAGTACGCGTGCTCCCAGACGTCGTTGCCGAGCAGCGGGGTCTGGCCCTCGAGGATCGGGCTGTCCTGGTTGCCGGTCTTGACGAGCTTGAGCTCGCCGCCGTCGAGGACGAGCCAGGTCCAGCCGGAGCCGAACTGGGTGACGCCGTTGTCCTCGAACTTGGCCTTGAAGTCGTCGAACGAGCCGAAGGCGGAGGCGATCGCGTCGGCCAGCTCGCCCTCGGGCTCGCCGCCGCCGTCCGGGCTCATGTTCTCCCAGAACAGCGTGTGGTTGGCGTGGCCGCCGGCCTGGTTGCGCAGCGGCGTCTGCTTGTCGGCGGGCAGCGACGACAGGTTCGCCAGCAGCTCCTCGACGGGCTTGTCCTCGTAGCCCGTGCCCTCGAGCGCGGCGTTGGCCTTGTCCACGTACGCCTGGTGGTGCTTGTCGTGGTGGAGCTTCATCGTCGCCTCGTCGATGTGCGGCTCCAGCGCGTCGTACGCGTAGGGAAGATCAGGAACGGAGTAGGGCATGGTTCTCCTTGTCGTCTTTGCCGTCGGATCGGGCTTCCCCGAAACATATCTCGCCGCCGCCCCGTTCCTTCTGATGTCATGGTCAGAATCCCTCGCCACATGCACGGACGCCTCTGGATCACCGCCCTCGCGGCCGCCCTCGTCGCCGCGCTGGCCGTCGCCCAGCCGGCGGCGGCCGACGAGACGCTCGGCCTCGGCCAGCCCGCGGCCGTCGACGGTGTGGTCACCTCGTGGACCGTCATGGGCGCCGACGGCCAGACCGTGCGCCTGCGCAGCGTCCACGAGATGACCGCCGACACGGAGACGACCGCGGAGGGCGAGCCCGTCTTCGCCGGCCCGGGCGCCATCGCGGCGCGCCTGCCGATCGGCGCCGGCGGGGAGCTGGCGCTCTCCGGCGCGTCCGGCTCGCCCACGGTCTCCGCGACCGTCGAGCCCGACGCCGACGGCGACGCCTACGGCGACACCACCCAGGACGCGTGCCCCGGCGACGCCACCGCCCACGCCGCGCCGTGCCTGGGCGTCCGGACGATCGGCTCGCCGCTGACGCTCGGGCCCGACGACTCCGGGATGAACCCCGTCGGCAACCACGTCCAGGTCCTCCAGATGACCGCGCCGGGCACCGTGCCCAGCCCGCAGGCGCGCGGCATCCTCGTGCGCTGGCGCGTGCGCTCGCGGCCCGGCACCGGCGACGTCGTCCTCCAGCTCCTGCGCCCGACGTCCTCCGAGGCCACCACGTTCACGGTCGTCGACGAGACCGCGCCGGTCCACGTCGCCGACACCGGCGTCGTGACGGTCCCGGCGACGATGCCCATCCTGCCCGGCGACCGCCTGGCGATCCGGACCACGACCAACCCCGACACGGGCAGCGACACCCTGACCGCGTACGCCCGGCACACGGGCGACGACGTGTTCTACGCCTCGCCGCCGGCGGTCGAGGGCCAGACCTGGACGCCGCAGGGCCATCCGCCGATCTTCAACACGAACGCCCGCCTGCTCGTCCAGGCCGACGTCGAGCCGGACGCCGACCGCGACGGCCGCGGCGACGTGACGCAGAGCAGCGCCGACCTCCAGCTCACCGCGCAGGCGACCGACTCCGCCACGCACGTCTACACCGTCAGGAACCTCGGGCCGGGCACGTCCCACGGCGTCGCGCTGAGCTTCGGCGCGGCCGACAACCTGCCGTTCAACCCGCCCGCCGGGGTGGTCTGCACCTCGGCCGACCAGACCTGCCGGATCGCCGAGCTGGCCGCCGGGGCCTCGCTCTCGCTGTCGCCGATCTTCGTGATGCCGGCCATCTACCCCTACTCGGCGACGCTGCGCTCGACCGCGCGCGTCAGCGCCGTCACGCCCGACCCGAACCCGGCCAACGACGGGCCGCTCTCGCTGAGCACCTTCTTCACGACCGGCGGCACGGTGACGCCGCCCCCGCCGCCCGCCCTCTGCGCCAACGTCGTGCGCGGCACGCGCGACGACGACGTCTTGCGCGGCACGGCGTTCGCCGACCGCCTCGTGGGCGGCGACGGCGACGACCTGCTCAAGGGCCTCGGCGGCGCCGACTGCCTCGAGGGCGGGAAGGGCGACGACGTCCTGGACGGCGGCGACGGCGACGACCGCCTCGCCGGCGCCTCCGGCAAGGACCGCCTCAGCGGCGGCACCGGCAACGACAAGCTCACCGGCGGCGCCGGCAACGACCGGCTGACCGGCGGGCCGGGCAACGACGCCATCTCGCCCGGCTCCGGCCACGACGTCGTCGACGCCGGCGGCGGCAACGACACCATCAACTCCGTCGACGGCGTGCGCGAGAGCGTCGACTGCGGCGCCGGCAAGGACACCGTCCGCGCCGACCGGCGCGACCGCCTGAAGCACTGCGAGAAGGTCACCCGCCGCTGACCCGCCCGCGCGCGCCGGTTCGAACCGGCGCGCGCCGCCCACGCGCCGCGCCGTATCGTCCGCACCCATGCGCATGAGCCAGCTCTTCCTGCCGACCGAGCGCCAGCCGCCCGCCGACGCGGAGGCGCTGTCGCACAAGCTCATGGTCCGCGCGGGGCTCGTCCGCCAGCTCGGCTCCGGGCTCTGGACGTGGCTGCCCGCCGGCTGGCGCACGCACCAGCGCGTCGTGCAGCTCATCCGCGAGGAGATCGACGCGATCGGCGGCCAGGAGATGCTGATGCCGGTCCTGCAGCCGGCCGAGCTGTGGAAGCGCAGCGGCCGTTACCAGGCGATCGGCGACGAGCTCTTCCGCCTCCACGACCGCCGGGACGCCGACATGGTGCTCGCGATGACGCACGAGGAGGCGGTGACGTTCCACGCCGCTCAGTCGGTGCGCTCCTACCGCGACCTGCCGATGATCCTGTACCACTTCCAGATCAAGGAGCGCGACGAGCCGCGCCCCCGCGCCGGCGTCCTGCGCACCCGCGAGTTCATCATGAAGGACTCCTACACCTTCGACCGCGACGCCGAGGGGCTGGCCGCCAGCTACCAGCTCCACCGCGAGGCCTATGCGCGGATCTACGACCGCGCCGGCCTGGAGTGGTTCGAGTGCCGGTCCGACGTCGGGATGATGGGCGGGACGATGGCCCACGAGTACATGGCGCCGTGCGCCGCGGGCGAGGACGACGTCGTCCTCGGCGCCGGCGGCTACAGCGCCAACCTCGAGATCGCGACGGCCGACGCGCAGCCCGTCGCGCCGCTGAGCGATGAGATCGCCGGCGAGCTGCACACGCCCGGGCAGACGACGATCGAGGCGGTCGCGGGCGGCCTCGGCGTGCCGGCCGGCAACCTGCTGAAGGCGTTCCCCGTCATCGCGGAGGAGCGCGGCCTCGTGCTCGCCTTCGTGCGCGGCGACCACCGCATCGGCGACATCAAGCTGACCAACGCGCTCGGCCAGACGTGGCGTCCCGCCAACGAGAGCGAATTGCCGGGACCCGCGGGCTTCCTCGGCCCGAAGGACGGCGTCGACATGGTCTTCGACGAGGCGATCGCGCCCGGCCGCTACGTCGTGGGCGCCAACGCGCCCGACCACCACGCGGTGTTCGCCTACGAGGGTGGCGAGACGCTCGACATCCGCCTGGTGGAGCCCGGCGACAGCATCGGCGGTGCCCCCGTCCGCATCGAGCCCGCGATCGAGATCGGCAACATCTTCCAGCTCGGCACGCGCTACAGCGTCCCGCTCGGGCTGACGTTCTCCGACGAGCACGGCAAGGAGCATCCGGTCTTCATGGGCTCCTACGGCATCGGCCCCGCGCGGATCGCCGCGGCCGCCGTCGAGCAGTACGGCGACGAGCGCGGCATCGCGTGGCCGAAGTCGATCGCGCCCTTCGACGTCGAGGTCGTCGCCCTCGGCAAGCCCGGCACGCCCGAGCAGGAGGCCGCCGCCGGCCTCTACCGCCAGCTCCAGGCCGCCGGCTTCTCGACGCTGCTCGACGACCGCGCCTCCGGCACCGGCGAGAAGTTCGCCGACGCCGAGCTGCTCGGCGCGCCGCTGCGCCTGACCGTCGGCAAGCGCTCGCTGGAGTCCGGGATCGCCGAGGCGCAGCTGCGCCGGGGTCAGGTCGACCAGGAGGGCGGCGTCCCGCTCGCGACCGCGGCCGAGGCGGTGCAGGCGCTGTGGCCGACGATCCCGTAGCCCCGCCGGCCTGGCGCAACCCGCGCCTGACCTTCCGCCGCCTCTTCGGCCTGGACCGCTCCGGCCCCCCGCCGCCGCAGACGCTCTCAGGCGCCCCCTGGAACGTCTGGACGATCCCGAACGCGATCGGCTTCGTCCGCCTCGCGCTGATCGTCCCGCTGCTGGTCACCGGGCTGTCGTCGGACAGCGGGACCGACGCGTGGCCGGCGATCCTCTTCGCCGTCATCGGCTGGAGCGACTACGCCGACGGCATCGCCGCGCGGGTCACCGGGCAGTACAGCCGCTTCGGCGCGCTGCTCGACCCGGTGGTCGATCGCATGCTGGTGGTCAGCGGCCTGATCATCTGCTGGAAGTTCGAGACGCTGCCCCGCTGGGGCATCGCGCTGCTGATCGCCCGCGAGCTCTACCTGCTGGCCGCCGGGCAGCTCGCGCTGCGCCGCGGCATCGAGCTGAAGATCAACTGGTGGGGGCGCTGGGGCGTGTGGCCGACGATGAGCGCGATCTTCTTCGCGCTGGTCGGCCTCAGCACGCTGGCCCACATCCTGTTCTACTTCGGCTTGGCCCTCTCGCTGATGGCCGCCATCGTCTACACCCGTGACGGGCTGGACGCAACGAAGGGTGCACCCTCAAGTTGAGCTTGAGTGGTTGGCTTTCGCTGCTATTCTCGCCCGGCCCGTCCCCAGGAGGAGAAGGACCCCCGCATGGACACGTTCCCCGATCTCGGCTCGCTCTCGGACCAGGAGCTGAAGGACCTCATCCAGCAGCTGACCGAGGAGGAGGTCGACATCTCCTACCGCCGTCGCATCCTGCACGGCAAGATCGACATCCTGCGCGCTGAGCTGGTGAACCGCCTCCGCAAGCGCCACGAGGGCGGCGAGGAGGTCATCACGGGCGCCGACGTCCAGCGGCTGACCGACATCCTCGCCGGCCGCGCCTCCGGCGAAGAGCCGGCGGGCGAGTAACGGCCGGAGAGGGCGCGGCGCCGATGGCCCGCCAATGCCCCGAGTGCGGGTTCACGAACGCTGAGGGCGCCAACTACTGCCAGCGCTGCGGCGCGTTCATCGGCGCGCCGGAGCCGGCCGCGCCGGAGTCTTCCACGGCGACGTACCGCATCGACGAGACCGGCGAGCTGGTGCCGGTCGAGATCGAGGACGTCGTCCAGGTCGGCGGCGCCGCGCTCGTCGTGCGCGCCGGCGGCGGGCGGGTCGGCGAGAGCTTCCCGCTCGACCACGACCGCATGACCATCGGCCGGCGGCCGGACTCCGACGTCTTCCTCGACGACGTCACCGTCTCGCGCGACCACGCGCTCATCGTCCGTCGCGGCGACGAGCTCCACCTTGACGACCTCGGATCGCTGAACGGGACCTACGTGAACCGCCGCCGCATCGAGTCCCACCACCTTGCCGACGGCGATGAGCTGCAGATCGGCAAGTACAAGCTCACGTTCCTCTCCCGCTGATGGCCGCCGTGGAGCAGGAGCCCGCCACCGCGCGCACCGATGCGGATCGCCCGGCGAAGGCGATGACGATCGGCGCCGTGTGCAAGGCGCTGGCGCAGGAGTTCCCGGACATCTCGATCTCGAAGATCCGCTACCTCGAGGACCAGAAGCTGCTCGAGCCGCGGCGCACGGCCGGCGGCTACCGCCTCTACGCGCACACCGACGTGGCGCGGCTGCGGACGATCCTGCGCATGCAGCGCGACGAGTTCCTGCCGCTGCGCGTCATCCGCCAGGAGCTGGCCTCCGGCCGCCTCGACGGCGGCGAGGCCTCGGTGCCCGCCCCGACCCCCGACGCGAACGACCCGCGCCCGCGGCGCCGGCCGAGCATGTCGGTCACCGGCGACGGCGCGCTCTACACGCTCGAGGACGTCGTCGAGGACACGCGCGCCGACCCGGCCCTGATCGCCGAGCTCGAGGACTACGGCGTCATCAAGGGGGAGCAGCGCGCCGGGACCAAGTACTTCGACGAGACCGAGCGGGAGATCATCCGCGCGGTCACCGAGCTCGCGCGCTACGGCGTCGGCGGGCGCAACCTGCGCGCGTTCCGCACGAGCGCGGACCGCGAGGCCGCGCTCCTGCAGCAGATCCTGGCCCCGGCGCTGCGCTCGCGCAACGTCGAGCGCCGCAAGGAGGCCGTCGAGGCGCTGGAGAACCTCGCCGCCGTCACGACCCACCTCAAGCACCTGCTGCTGATCCGCGATCTGCGCAAGATCGTCGGCTGAGCGAGCGCTCGTGGCCGTCGACCTCGCCAGCTTCGTCCGCGACATCCCCGACTTCCCGAAGCCCGGGATCGTCTTCAAGGACATCACGCCGGTGCTCGCCTCGGCCGAGGCGCTGGACGCGGCGGTCACCGGTCTCGCCGACTTCGCGCGGCCGCTGGACGTCGACGTCGTCGTCGGCGCGGAGGCGCGCGGCTTCCTGCTCGGGGCCGCGCTGGCGC
>JAOPZG010000268.1 GCA_025964215.1 Conexibacter sp. | reverse complement strand
TCAGCGACTTCGAGATTCATAACCGGCGGATCTACACCGCTAGCGATCAAGGTCTCGGAGCCGCTTCCCAGATTGCCCTGTCGCGCGGCATAGACCGCCAGTGGGACGGCGAGGTCGTTCGCCTCCGGGCCAGTAACAACGGGCTTCTGGCTGTCGCGGCCGGGCTGGATGGCCTGCGACAGGTCAGACTCAACGACGAGCGCCGACTGGAGGAACCACGCGAGATTCTCGGCGGTGACTTCACGGGCTGCAGCTGGCTCCGCTCAAGCATCTATGGCAGCTCGCAGACGAGAGCCGCAGTTCTGGCAGTGTTTACTCAGACACGCCGAGCGGCGGCGCGCACAGGCGCACGTGCTGTCAGAACGTTCGAGACCTACGTGGAAGACAGCGAGCTGTTCGACGAAGGCCAACGCACGAGTCTTGACCAGCACGCGATTGCTTCGCGTGCGCTGAAAACGGCCAACCCGAGCGCGGAGCTGGCGCCCGACGCGGATGACGTTGTCGACGCCGCACGGCAGGGACTCGACTTTGAGTCCAACTACGATTCACCGCCCGTCGTGACGACCGTCCGACGCGACGTGTCGTGGGCCGGGCATGGGCTGATTTGTCGAGCAAATGGGCCGGCCATCGACATTGTTCGCTATCGTCCCGACGCTGCGCTGTTGAGCAAGCGGTTCGACGCCACGATGAGTATGGAGCTGCCTGGGCTGCAGCACCCCGTTGACGGGGACGTGGCCCCGTTCGGAGTCATCGTCGAGAGCGATAACGACCTTTCCGTCGTGACCGCCGAGGGCGTGCATTCGGTTGGCGTGACTCCGGTGAAATGGCGGACGTTCCATCGGGCGCACAACTACCCGAATCAACTTCACGTGATCGCCGAAGACCGCCTGCGCATCGTCTCGTACCTCAACGAGGACATGCGCACGTGGGGGCGGCGCGCTGGATTTGGCATGCTCGCCGACGACGAATAATTCTTCGTTGGTCTTCGCGAGGGCCGGGTCCTTGCCAGCTAATCCCCGCACCGGAAGCAAAAACGCAAAGACCTACAACAAGGCAATTCGGGCCTCTCGATATGCGGCGGGGTAAATCGGTGAGGACCGGAAACCCGCCACTTACCTAGGTAAGCTGACGCGCCAGATGTCCGACTTTCACCAGGCCGACGAACAGCCGTCGTCGACACGCGACTACCGGCTGAGCCCACGCAAGGTGGCAATGTGGTCGGCGATCGCCGCGGTCGCCGCGGTCGCAGCGCTGATCGCCGTTGCGGCTGTCAACGATGCCGACGCGCTGAACACGGTCGCGCTGTACCTCGCGGTAATCGCCTTTGTCGCGCAGCTCATCATGTACGTGGCGCAGAACGAGTCGTCGGCACGCCAGCTCAAGCAGAGCCAGGACGTCCAGCGTCAGACGTCCACGATGCTCCGCGGCATCCAAGAGCAGGCGGGCGGAATGCAGCGCCTGATGAACGAGCAGTACGGCCTGGTCATCAACGCTCTTGTGGAACGGGCGACCGAGGCGACGGCCGCCGTTGCAGGCGGTCGCCTTCCGGCTGAACAGGAGTCCTTCGAGGTCGATGTCACGACGGCACCAGAAGGCGACGGGGACGATCAGCCCGTGCCGTTGACGCAGGAGGCGCTGGACGAGCTGCGCGAGGATCTTCGGGCAGAGTTCACGCAGACGGCCGTTGCGACGATGGCACGTTTCGCCGAGCAGCAGCAGGCGGCAGCGTGGCCGGCGGCGGAGGTCCCGACCAGCGGTGCGCTCGGGCCTGTGTCGTTCCCGCTGACCAGCGCGGTGGACTTCGGAGGCCCCGATCCCGACGGGTTCGTCTTCATCGGCGGGACGGCCGATCGTCGGGCAGCGATGGAGCGGGCCAAGCAGCGGCGGCGTGAGGAGGAGATCCGTGCAGAGGCTCGACAGGCTGCACTCGACGAGCTGGGTGGGCCGCCCATCGGCGAGGCGCCCAAGGACTAGCCGGACTTGGAGCGCAGCGTGGTGTCCGTAAGCCGGCGTTATCGGGCGGGCGGTACGTCCGCAAGGTGTGCGCGGTTAGAGGCGGTCGCGTTCGGCGGGCGGGGCCAGCGCCGGTCGGCGGGCGTAGGAGAGCGTCGCGTCGGTACGGCGCGCGGGCCAGGGCAGGCGCCGCAGGATCCGGGCTCGCGTTCCGGGGGCATCGAGCCGCGGCAGCGCGCGGCGGAGGCGGCTTGGAAGCCAGATCTCGGTATCGACGGCGATGACCTTGCTGGCGTGGGTCCAGGTGCGGATCACGTTGGTTCCGCCGAGCATCGCCTCCAGGGCGTCGAGGAGCTCTCGATCGCATTCTGGTTTGGTCAGGCGGCCGCCGGGCCAGTGCAGCGCCACCTGGTCGGCAAAGAGCAGCACCGCCACGATGGTGGCGTCGGTGCGGTGTCGGATCTTGAGGTGGACGGCCTCGTTGGCTGGGTCGTAGGTCGTGGTCGCGTCCTCAGGCCGCGCAAAGGGCAGTCCCAGCCGGGTGAGCACACCACGTACCTCGGTGATCGCTGCGCGGTGCCTGGCAGAGAGCTCGTCCCATACCTCGTCGATGTCGCCGAAGTACGGCGTGCTCGTCGTGTCGTTCACCGTGAGACAACGCTATCGCTACGGCGGTCTCGTGGTCCGGCGCGCCGTTTGGGCACCGCCTTTACCGCCTGTCGCGCCCCGCGCCCCGCGCCCGCCGCCGGTCCGCGCGGGTGGCGACGCGCGCGGTGCGCGTCGGGCAGCGGCATCACGGGCGTGCCGCAGCCAAACGCAACCATCGCGGCTAGGGAGGTCACGTCAATCGCCGCGCATCGGCGGTGATCGTGGCGCTCGCTTCCGCTTTCTCGCCCGTGGAGCTAGCGTGGCCGCGGCCCGTCTGCTCGCGGCGCACCACCGTCGCGAGCGGAGGGCTTCAACCAGGCCGGTGCTGCGTGACGTGGTGCCGGTGAAATAGTGCCCCCGCGCCGCTTGGCACGGCCGGGGGCGTGGCCCAAGGAGCGTCAACTCCATGGACATCTCGGACCGTATCGAGTTCGAAGTTCCGCTCGCGGCGATCCCCGATCGTCTCGTCTTCGCCTTCGAGGAGTGGCTGCGCGAGCTGATCCGGCAGGCCTGCGATCGCGACGACAGCCCTGAGAGACAGGTCGCCGTTGTCGAAGCCGCGCATCTGCGCGATGGGTTCCTTGCTGGCTCGCTGACCCCGGTGCAGGTCGCCGAGTTGGCCGCGGGCGCGGCGGGCTGGCTGCAACCTGAGTGGCCTGAGAACGCTGAGGAGGTCGGCGAGGTTGAGCATCTCGCCAGCGTCACACGAGGTCTGCTTGAGCTCCGCGACCGCGCGCTGGTCGCAGCGCGCAGCCGGCCTCAGCGGCGGGTCGTCTCGCTCGACCCGGGCCTGCGCGAGGTCCTGCGCTCCCAGACGCTGCAGGTCTTGGACTACAACCACCATCGATTCGAGGAGGTCCTCGATCTCGCGCCGGCCGAGCTCCTGGACGCCGCGGCGATCTTCCGCGACGCGCTCGCCGTCCTGGACACCATCGGCTGGCTGCCCACCGCCCAGAACGAGACCGTCACGGTGACGATCGCACCCGGGCACCTCGTAGAGCTCGACCGGCTCCGCGCTGACTTGGCGATGAGGGTCCTCGACCGCCTGGACAGCCGCGAGCGCCTGACCGAGCCCGAGGAGATCACCGAGGCCGACGAGGCGATCGCCGCCGACCGCCGTACCGTCCACGGCCTGCTGCAGCTCGCGCAGCAGCACGCAGACGCGGAGCGCTAGATGCCGGAGCAGGAGGGGATCTCCGACGAGACCTGGCAGCGGGCCGTGCCCATGCTGGCCCTGATGCTGTATTCCGCATATTCAGTGCCGAGTAGCTGCGGCGCGAGATGCTGGCCGGCTGCCGGGACTTCGGCCGGGTCGACGCGTACGATCGCGCGGTCCGCGACCTCGTGGCCTGCGGTCTGCTGCGCCGTGACGGCGACAGTGTGCTCCCGACACGCGCTGCGGTCTGCTTCGACGCTCTCCGTGACTAGCCGTCGCGGAGAGCACGTCTGGTTCCGCGCGTGGAGGCGGTGATGGAGGCCTGGCACGTCGCGCGCACGATGCGCGTGCTCGAGTTGTTGGCCTACGCGCCGCTGTCGGTGCCGCAGCTCGCCGAGGCGCTCGGCGCGAACCCCAGGACCGTTCGGCGAGTGGTCGGTCAGCTGGTGGAGGAGGAGTACCTGGTGCGCGGCGCCGGTCCCCGGTGGCGCTATCGGCCGACGATGCGGCTGGTGGCATTGGCTGGGCAGACCCTGAACAACTCGACGCTCATCCGGCATGCCCGACCCTATGTCGCACTGGCCCACGAGCGCACCGACGCGATCGCCGAGCTGCTCATGCCCAGCTACCAGTCGGTGCTCTGCGTGCTGCGCTGCGGCACCGACGGCGAGGTCATCGGCCCCGCCGTCCAGCAGGTGGTCCCCGCGCACTGCTGCGCGGGCGGCAAGGTGCTGCTCGCTCGTCGCGACCGCTGGCGCGACAGCGTCCTCGCGACCACGCTCGAACGGCGAGCCGACCAGACGATCACCGACCCGCTCTCGCTCCGTCGCGAGCTCGAGGCGGTCCGAGCCGACGGCTATGCAATCCAGACCGGCGAGGCCGCGGGCATGAGCGCTGCCGCGGCGCCGATCGTCGACGCCGGCGAGACGGTTGCCGCCCTGCAAGTCCACGGCATCGGGCTCGACCACTACGCGGCGCGGCTCGTCGTGCGAAGCGCACGGGAGCTCAGCGAAACCTTGGCGGTCGAGCGAGATGCGTGACCCCGCGGGCGATGTCGACCGTGCGCTCGCCGACGGCCTCGCTCGCCTTGCCGACGCCGTCATTGGTTACGTGGCCGCGGTCGCGGCGTCGCGCGGGCTGGCGCCGAGCGACGTGCGGGCGGTCGGGATGATCGATCGCGCGGGCATGATGCGGCCAGGGGAGCTGGCCCGCGCGCTAGGGATCTCCCCGAGCGGGACCACCGGCGTCATCAACCGGCTCGTCGCCGCCGGGCTCCTACGCCGCGACGGTGGTTCAGGCAACAACCACGACGTGCGGCTCACGGTGACCGACGAGGCCGCCGCGGACCTACCGCTGGCCCCCTCCAGCCGAATCGACGCAGCCCGCGAGATCATCGACTGGCCGCCAGACGAGCGCGAAGCACTCGTCAAGTTCGTGCTGTGCCTGGTTGAGTTGGTCGAGCGTGACGTCGAGGCGATGCGCGGCAAGGTCGAAAGCGCTCGCGCGCCCGAGCCAGCACCAACGCCCCCGCGGTGGGCGTAGCGCGATGTTGCTTGAGCGCGACCGCTCGCGCGCTCGCCGACCCGCTCGCCGATGCCGACTGCGACTAGCCGGGTACGAGTTCCGGCGTCGAGGCCGTCGGCTCTCGGTGGCGGCTGGGTTTGCGGCCGCCGCGGCAAGGTGGGGGTGGGGTGACGCCCATGCGCTTGGCCCAGGCGGGGACGCCGGCACCGCGCCACAGCGCGGCGTAGCAGCCGTCGAGCCCGGCGGCGCTGAACTCGCGGCGCCTGGGCCAGGCGGTGCGGCCGGCGATGAGCCTGCGGAGCTCGGTCTCGATGCGCTCCTCAGACCAGGCGAGGTGTGGGCCGCGGAAGTTCGACATCGGCAGCCCGAAACGGTCAGCCCAAAGCTCGATTCCGCCGAGGCGGCCGACGGCGCGCCAGAGCTGGGTCTTGCCGCAGGCGTGGAACTCGGCGAGCGTCGGCCACTGGTCGCGGTCGGCAAGGAAGGCGGAGAGCTCGTTGCGGACGCGGTCCTCGGTCCAGCGCAGCAGCTTTGCTCGCTTACCCTGATCGAAGCTCACGCCGAGCCGGCTGGCCCACAACGGTCCGCCGCCACGGAGCTCGACGTGGTCGTAGAGCCGCCGCTCACCGGCACCGATCAGCTGCTGCGGGGTTGGGAAGACGTCACGGCCGTTGATGAAGGCCTTCAGGCGGCGCTCGATCTCCGTGTCGTCCCAGCCGTGGCGGCGGGCGGCCATGATCCGTCGCCGCTGCCGCGAGAGCTTCCGCGCCGCGGTCGGGAACGCGAACGCTCTTGGGGATCTCGGACGTCCGGGTACGGGCAGGGCGGAGGGGGCCTCGCCGCGCTCGCAGATCCACACGCGGTCCTCGACCGCTCCGCGGTGCGGGTCGAGGAAGATCGCGTCGAACACGCAGGCCAGCGCGGCCCGGCGCTCGGCGAGATCCATCGTCGGCCAGCGCCGCTCGACGCCGCGCAGCCGAATCGCATCGACCCCGGCGCTCGCGCTGCGCAGGTATTGCAGCTCGCCGGTGGCCTCCCGGGCGGCCTCGGCACGGACGGCGAGACCGGCAAGGTATTGGTCTTCGTCGAGGACCTCGAGGAGGCGGTCGTTGTCGCGGTAGCGCACCAGCCGCTCCTCGGCGACGACCAGGTCCCCCTCGGCACGCAGCAGGGCGGCCTGGGTCTTGCGCGCGATCTGCGGACGGCGGCGCGCGGCGGCGAAGAGGAGGTCCTCGGCCAGGGCGTCCATGGTCGAGGCGGTCACCCATGCGCGGTGAGGGCAGGCGCCGCGCTGCTTGAGCTTCCGGGCGCAGCGATACATCCGGTCGATGCCGTCGCTGCGCCCCGACCACATCGTCAGGTAGGAGCGGCAGCTCGCGCAGCGCAGGATCCCGTAGAGCAGCCCCGGCCTCGGCGGCACCGTGCGGCGGGCGGGCTGATGGCGCGCCAGCCGCCACGTCACGAGGTCGACGAGCGCCGGGTGCGCATTCACGCAGACGTAGGGGCCGGTGTGGATCTCGCCGAGATAGACGCGCGAGGCCAGCATCCGCTCGACCGCCGAGGGCTCCCAGACCATCGTCCCGCGCCCCGTGCGCACTCCGCTCGCGCGGAGATAGCGGCCGACGTCGGCCAGCGACGCGCCCTCTGCGCGCATCGCGAACGCGTCGCGGACGTGCTCGGCCTTGCGGTAGTCGACCCGCAGCCGGCCATCGGCCCGGCGCCGATAGCCGACCGGGGCGTAGGGGCCGTTGTGAACGCCGCGGGCGGTGGCGCGCCGTCTCGCCTCGTCCCAGTTGCTGCGGATCCGGTCTGACTCGTACTCGTCGTAGGCGAGCATGTGGCGCAGCATCAACCGCCCATGGTCGGTGCTGAGATCGAACTGCTCCTGCACCGAGATGAACGTGCCGCCGGCGGCCTCGATCCGCGCGAGGTGCGCGGTGGAGTCGGCCAGCGAGCGACCGAAGCGACTCAGCACCGCCACGATGATCCCGTCGCTCAAGCCCAGCTCGATGCGCTGCATTGCCTGCTCCAGCAGCGGACGGTCGGCGCGGCGGCCCGACTCGTCGAGCTCCTCGAAGACCGAGCCAAGCCGCGCGTTGTAGAGCTCGCACCACGCCTCGATCCGCTCCCGCTGCACCGCCGGGGAGATGAACGACGGGCCGGATCGGCCTCGCACATCCGAGACGCGAACGTAGCCGTCCAAGCGCACACGACGCGAGGGCGTAGTCATACGCCCGATGGTCTATCTCAGCCGCGTCCGCCGCCGGAGCCATGTCCGCACGCAGCCCAAGCGGCGCGAGACGCAACCACATCGTGCGCGGGCCGCGAAGGGGCTCCAAGAGCTCACGGCCGCCGCACGTTGAGAACGGTCTGACCAATGCCCCGCGAGCCTTGCTCTCGCGCGTCGCTCGCGGGTGGGCGGTCGGCGGGCGTCGGGAGCTGGGCCTGGGTCTCGCGTCACGTGCGTGCGGGTCCCTGGCAGGGCTGTGTTTCTGCAGCCGCAGGAGCGACGGGTCTGTTGCCGGACAATGTCAGGTTTGGCTTGCGGCGCGTCATCGTGTTGGTCTGCTCTTATGATCAAGGCGCTGAGGTTCGATCGCTGTCTCTCACTGCATAGGTCATATTGAGTGGGTTCTTGAGCGAACGGATTTGCGTTGAATTACTTGATCGGCCGGCGGGTCTTGATGTGTCGTGTAGGAGCAGGTGCGTGCGCTCTGGCGCTTGTCGTTTCCGGCTCGAGCTCAGCGTCGCCGCCGGAGCCCACGGCGGGCTTGACGGCTTCGTTTCCGGCGCCGTCGATGGTCTCACCGGTCGCCCCGGTTCGAAGTAGCGATCCGGCGGCCGTCGCGCAGCGCGCCGAGTCAGCGTCGGCGTTCGCGGGCCAATCCAACGCCGATGCGTTGGCGACGATCAAGACCGAGCTTCCGGAAGTGTTGGCTGCGGCTCCGTGGCGGCCGCTGGCGCTCCCGGCTGGCACCAAGGTCTTGTCCTACGGCGACGATCAGCTCAGCGCGGCGATCCAGCCGCGCCCGGGTTCGCGGGTCGTGCTGTCCTCGACGGAGCCGATGCGCGTCATCAGCGCGGCGACCGGGCTCCTCGCGCCCGTGGACACGAGCCTCGTACAGGACGGAGCTGGTTTCCGTCCGGTCAACTCGCCGACGTCGGTCGTTCTCCCCTCGACGCTCGCGAGCCCGATCGAGGTCGGACGGTTTGGCATCTCGTTGCTGGGCTCCGACCGCAGCACCGCCGACCAAGTCGGTGCCTCGGTGGTCTGGGCCAACGCGCTGACCGACACCGACGTCTTAGTGACACCCACCACCAGTGGGGCGGAGCTCGCGTTCACGCTGCGCTCAGCCTCCAGCCCCTCCGACATCCCACTGCGGCTCGACCTCCCCGACGGCGTCACACCGCGTCTGCACATGGCGTCGCCGCCGGAGCCCGCAATGCTCGACCTCGTCGATCGCTCCGGCGCCGTGCAGGGGACCGTTGGCGCGCCCGAGGCGTGGGACGCCGACCATGTCGAGGTGCCAACCAGCTGGACGCTGCAGGGCGGTCAGCCGGTCCTGCACGTCGATGATGTCGGCCGTGACATCAAGTGGCCGATCGCCGTCGACCCGCAGGTCGGCGACAGCCGCACCGACTACGACCTTGCGAGCCGCCCATGGGCCTACACGGGCGCCTCCCCTGTCTCGCCGTTCTACGGCGACGGCGGCTGGGGCTTCGGCATGTACCAGCGCATCAGCCAGTCCTTCACCTTCGTCGACAACCTGTCCTACGGCTGGGAGTACAGCCTCGCCGACCGCCCCACCGCCGGCATCCTGCAGGCCACCGTGCAGGGTATGAGCCACGACAGCGGGCAGAACGCCGGCGGCGGGTTCCCGACGTGTACCTGGATGAACTTGACGAAGGGCGGGACGGAGACCGACTCCGTCCCGACGATCTGCACCAGCTACCAGAACTACGCCCAGAACGCGGGCAGCTGGCAGAACCCGTTCGACGCCAATCACAAGGGCAACGTCGCGCGGGTCGGCATCAAGATGGCGGGCGCGGGCGAGCGCAGCTACTTCATGCAGTACATCCACACGCTCGGCCTCGCGCTCGAGGACGACACGGTCCCCGTGGTGACGCTGCAGCAGCCCAGCGCGACGTGGAACGCCACCACCAGCCTCGCAGCGACCTCCACCGACGACGGGCTCGGCACCAAGGAGGTCGACATCAGCGCTCCCGGACTCGCCGCCCAGACGGTGCCGGGAACCTGCCCGACCGCCACCCTCTGCGGCAAGGACCCCGTCAGCACCGGCGCCTACAACCTCACCGCACTGCCCGACGGGATCACCACTGTCACCGCCCATGCCACCGACGCGGCGACCAACCCCAACAGCGCCCCCGCGCAGGTCCGCTTCGATCGCGCCGCGCCCACCATCACGTTCTCCGGCAGCCTCTGGGACCAGCGCGCCACGCCGCTGGACGCTGGCTCCTTCTCGCTCACCGTCAAGGCGACCGATGGCGACGCATCGTCGAACGCCACTGCCCGCTCGGGCGTGGCCAACATGACGATCACCATCGACGGCCACGTCGCCGATACCGCGACCCAGACCTGCGCCAACAGCTGCAGCCTCACGCGCACGATCAACGGGGAAGCGGGGATCCTCGGCCCGGGCACGCACACCGCGTCGGTCAGCGCGACCGACCTGGCGGGTAACCACACCGTCGCCGGCCCGACAACGAGCTTCACGTTCACCATCGACTGCTGCTTCGACCCCGCGACGCTCGCCAACGCGACCGCCACGACAGGCCAAATCCTCTACGCGGACGTCAACGGCGACCAGCTCGACGACGCCGTCATCCGAAACGCTACGACCGGCGCCCTGACCGTGGAGCTCTCAACGGGCACGGCGTTCGCAAACCCGACTAGTTGGGGTACATGGCCGCTCACACGCGACTTC
>JAOPZG010000215.1 GCA_025964215.1 Conexibacter sp. | reverse complement strand
AGAGGATCACCTTCTGGACGGCCTTGAACTCGGGGGTGCCGGCGCGCTCGCAGAGCTCGAGCAGCGCGGCCTCGACGGTGGTCAGCGTCGCGCCGGCGCGGTCGAGGCGGCCGAGGCCGACCTCGCGGTCGTGCGCGTGGCGGGAGCCGACGGCGTCGGTGACGACCTGGACCGAGACGCCGCGGTCGAGCAGGTCGAGCGCGGTCTGCATGACGCAGACGTGCGCCTCGATGCCGCAGAGCAGCACCTGGTTGCGGCCGGCGAGGTTGAAGCCCTCGGCGCGGACCGCGCTGAAGACCGACTTCTCGACGAGCGTCGCGTCCTCGGGCAGCCCGACCTCGGGCGCCGTGTGCTGCAGGCCCTTCGGGTACTGCTCGGTGGCGATCACCGGGACGTCGAGGATCCCGGCGCCGGTGACGAGCTTCCCGCACGCGCCCGCGACGGCGCCGAAGGTCTCGTAGGAGCGGAAGCCGTCCTGGACATCGACCACGACGAGCGCCGTGCGGCGGCGGTCGAAGAGCCGCAGGGAGTTGGACTGGGCGCTCATCTAGCGGACCACCTCGAGCTGGCGGGCGCGGAACGCGAGCGTCCCGGCCGCGATGGTGAGCAGGACCTTGCCGTGCAGCGTGCGGCCGTCGAAGCAGCAGTTGGCCGAGCGCGACTCGTAGCCGCCGTCGCCCACCACCCACTCCCGGTCGAGGTCCACGAGCGTCAGGTTGGCGGGCTCGCCGGGGGCGATCCGCGGCGTCGGCAGCGCGAAGAGCGCGGCGCCGTCGCTCAGGCGCCGGACGAGCAGCTCGAGCGTGAGCACGCCGGGCAGGACCAGGTTGGTGTAGATCGCCGCGAACGACGTCTCCAGGCCGGTGGTCCCCATCGGCGCCTGCTCGAACGGGACCTCCTTCTCGTCGCGTGCATGCGGCGCGTGGTCGGTGGCGATGCAGTCGATGACGCCGGAGCGCAGGCCGTCGATGAGGGCCTGGCGGTCCTCCTCGGTGCGCAGCGGCGGGTTCATCTTCATCCGCGTGTCGAGCGTGCGGACCGCCTCGTGGGTGAGGCAGAGGTGGTGCGGCGAGGCCTCGCCGGTGATCGGGACGCCGCGTGCCTTGGCGTCGGCCAGCGCCTGCACGGACTCGCGCGCGCTCAGGTGCTGGACGTGGATCCGGCCGGCCTCGTACTCGGCGATCAGCGCGTCGCGGGCGACCATCGTGGACTCGCTGATCGACGGGATCCCGGTGACGCCGAGCTGCGCGCTGACGTCGCCCTCGTGCATCGCGCCCTTGCCGCTGAGCGTCGGGTCCTCCTCGTGCAGGGCGATGACGCCGCCGCAGAGGCGTTGGTACTGGAGGGCCTTGCGCAGCATGCCGGCGGAGACGACCGGGCGGCCGTCGTCGGTGAAGCCCGCGGCGCCCTCCTCGCGCAGCTCGGCCATCTCGCTGAGCTCCATGCCGTTCATGCCGCGCGTGACGGCGGGCATGAAGCCGACGGGGATGCGCGCGTCGCGCGCGGCCGCGTCGCGGACCGAGCGCAGCAGCGGCGCGGAGTCGAGCACCGGGTCGGTGTTCGGCATCGCCAGCAGCGCGCAGAAGCCGCCGGCGGCGCCGGCGCGCGTGCCGGTCTCGAGGTCCTCCTTGTGCTCCTGGCCGGGCGTGCGGAGGTGGACGTGCGGGTCGACGAAGGCGGGGAAGAGGTGGCGGCCCTGGGCCTCGACCACTTCAGCTTGGTCGGGCGCTGCGATGCTGCCCGCCGGCCCGATCTCCGCGACCACGCCGCCGCGCACGAGCACGTCGCGCGCCTCGTCGATCCCGGCGCGCGGGTCGAGCACGTGGGCCTCGCGGATCAGGACGTCGACGGCGGGCGCGGAGTTGTGCACCAACAATGGGGCGGCCATCAGGCGGGGACTCCTTCGGGGGTCCGTGTCGCGCTCGGCACATGCGCGAGCACCTCGTAGAGGACGGCCATCCGGACGACGACGCCGGCGGCGACCTGGGCGGTGATGACGGCCTGCGGCGAGTCCACCACCTCGGCGCTCAGCTCGACGCCGCGGTTGACCGGCCCGGGATGCATGAGCACCTGCTTGGGCCCGAGCCGGCGGCCGTTGACCTGGTACCAGTGGGCGTACTCGCGGATCGACGGGATCCAGCTCTCGTCCATGCGCTCGTTCTGCATCCGCAGCGCGTAGACGACGTCGGCCTGGCCGAGGTCATCCAGCGTGTAGCGGACCTCGCAGCCCATCGCCTCGATCCCCCGCGGGATCAGCGTCGGCGGGCCGGCGAGCGTCACCTTCGCCCCCATCTTCTGGAAGGCCATGATGTCGCTGCGAGCGACGCGGCTGTGCAGGACGTCGCCGACGATCCAGATGTTCAGGCCGTCGAGGCCGCCGAGCCGCTGGCGCAGCGTGTGGACGTCGAGCAGCGCCTGCGTCGGGTGCTCGTGCTTGCCGTCGCCCGCGTTGATGATCGACGCGGGCGTCCAGCCCGCGACGAGCTCGGCGGCGCCGGCCCAGGGCGTGCGGATGACGATCGCGTCGGGCTTGTGGGCGCCGAGGGTCAACACGGTGTCCTTGAGCGACTCGCCCTTCTCGACGGAGGAGCCGGACGCGCTGAAGTTCACGACGTCGGCCGACAGCCGCTTGGCGGCGAGCTCGAAGGAGCTGCGCGTGCGGGTGGACGCCTCGTAGAAGAGGTTTAGGACGGTGCGGCCGCGGAGCGCGGGGACCTTCTTGATCTCGCGGTCGGCGACTTCGCTGAAGGACGCTGCGCGGTCGCAGATGCGCTCGATGTCGGCGCGCGTGAGGTCCTCGACGGAGACGAGGTGCTTCATGCGGGGACCTCCGCGTTGTCGGTGATGCGGACCTCGTCCACGCGGTCGAGCTCCTCGACGTGGACGTTGACGCGCTCGTTGCGCGAGGTCGGCAGGTTCTTGCCGACGTAGTCGGGGCGGATCGGCAGCTCGCGGTGGCCGCGGTCGGCGAGCACGGCGAGCTGGACCTTGGCGGGCCGCCCGTAGGAGAACAGCGCCTCGATGGCGCTGCGCACGGTGCGGCCGGTGAAGAGGACGTCGTCGACCAGCACGATCGTGCGGCCGTCGAGGTCGAAGTCGATGTGGCTGGAGTGGACGGTCGGTTGCTCGGCTCTCCGCCCCACGTCGTCGCGGTAGAAGGCGATGTCGAGATCCCCGATCGGGACCTCGCGCTCCAGCAGGTCGGTCAGCAGCGCGTGGATGCGGCGGGCGAGGATCGCCCCGCGCCGGTGGATGCCGACGATCGCGAGGAGATCGGCCCCACCCGCCCCGTCGTTGCGCTCCACGATCTCGTGGGCGATCCGGACGAGCGTGCGGCGCATGTCGTCCTCGTCGAGGACGACCTTCTCATAGTCCATCTTGGTCTTCCGCCTTCCTGGCCTCACGGGACCGGGTTAAAGGTGGTGGGTGCTCCTTCAAACCTAGCGGACCGCCCGGGCGACCGCCCCTCGCCGCCCAACCCTCGACCAACCCTCAAGGGGGTCTGACCCCTCTAGTGTCTGGCCATGAGCGACAGGGAGCGGGCGCGGGCGATCTGGGCGGCGGGCGACTTCCCGCGCGTGGCGCGCGAGACGATCAAGGACGTCGGGCCCGCGCTGGTCGCGGCGGCGGGCGTCGGGCCGGGGCAGCGCGTGCTGGACGTGGCGGCGGGCTCCGGCGCGACGTCGATCCCGGCGGCGCTGGCCGGCGCCGACGTCGTGGCCTCCGACATCACGCCGGAGCTGCTCGACGCGGGGCGCGCGGCGGCGCTCGTCGCGGGAGTCGGGCTCGAGTGGGTCGAGGCCGACGCCGAGGCGCTGCCGTTCCCCGACGCGTCGTTCGACGTCGTGCTCTCGTCCTTCGGCGCGATGTTCGCGCCGCACCACCAGGTCGTGGCCGACGAGCTGCTGCGCGTCGTCCGGCCGGGCGGGACGATCGCGATGGCCAACTGGACGCCGGAGGGCTGGGTCGGCCAGTTCTTCCTGACGATGCTGCCGTTCCTGCCGCCGCCGGAGCCGGGCGCGCTGCCGCCGCCGGCGTGGGGCGTCGAGGACCACGTGCGCGCGCTGTTCGGCGACGCGGTGAGCGCGGTGGGCTTCGAGCGGCGGATGCAGGTGGTCGACCGGTTCGCGACGCCGGAGGCGCTGATCGCGTACTACCGCGAGCACTTCGGGCCGACGATCATGGCCTACAGGTCGATCGCGGACGACCCGGAGCGGATCGCCGCGCTGGACGCGGCGCTGCTCGCGTTCGCGACGCGGATGAACCTCGCGGCCGACGGCGAGCCGGCGCGCTACGCGTTCGAGTACGTGATCGTCGTCGCCCGCCGCGCCGCCGCCTAGGCTGGGCGGCATGGAGCCGCTCGATCCCGACCTCGCCGCCCGCGGCGCCCGTGCCGCGCTGGCCGCCGGCGTCC
>JAOPZG010000199.1 GCA_025964215.1 Conexibacter sp. | reverse complement strand
GCAGCTGGATGTCGCGGTCGTTGAGGACGACGATGTCGTCGAAGGTGAAGAGCTTCTGGCGGATCTCGTCGGCCAGCTCGCCGTCGGTCTCGGCGATCGCCTCGAGCACCGTGCGCTCGGTCGAGCGGCCGGCGCGGTTGAGCAGCTCGGCCAGCGAGTCGACGCCGCCCGCCTGCGAGAACTCCTGCGTGAGGACGTTGGAGAGCTTCAGCCGCAGGCCGCGCTCGACGTCCTCGACGACGCCCGGGTTCGTGTCCTCCATCGTGGCGATGCGCATCGCGACGTTGGCCTGGACCTCGGCGGGCAGGCAGCCGAGCACCTTCGCGCCCAGCGTCGTGTGCAGCGAGGCGACGACGAGCGCGATCGTCTGCGCCGACTCGTCGGCGAGGAAGGTGGCGATCTGCTCCGGCGGGGTGCGGCGCAGGAAGTCGAACGGGCGCAGCTCGGCGGTCGAGGTGATCTGGCCGAGGATCTCCTCGGCGCGCGCGGGGCCGAGCAGGTGCTCGAGCACCTCGCGGGCGAACTCGGGGCCGCCCATCGCGAACTCGGCGGAGCCGTCGAAGCGCTCGGCGAGCTCCTGGACCACCGCGTCGGCGGTCTCGGCCTTGACGCGCCACAGCGACGCCATCTCGGCCGACAGCGCCTCGATCTCGCGCTCGCTGAGGAACTTCAGGACGTCGGCGGCGCGCGAGCTGCCGATCGTGATCAGGAAGACCGCGGCCTTCTGGCGACCGGTGAGCGTCGAGGAGCCGGTCTTGGCGACCGCGCTCACTTGCTGTCCTCGGTGATCCACGAGCGCAGGTGCGCGGCGACGCGCTCGGGCTCGTCCTTGATGATGGAGTCGAGGTGCTGGCGCCGCGGGTCGGCGTTGGCGATCGCGACGTCGGCGGCGCCGCCGTCGAGGTCGGGCATCGCCATGAGCTCCTTCGGCTGCGCCGCCTCGAGCGAGCGCAGCCACGACGGCTCGTCGATGAGCTCGCCGCGCTCCCGCTTGCGCAGGTGGCGGGTGACGAAGAAGAGGAACAGCAGGGCGCCGAGGCCGATGCCGAGGCCCTTGAGGATGCCGGCGAAGGCCGCCGGGATCGGGCCGGCCTTGGCGGCCGTCTTCGGGACGGCGGCGAACGACAGGCCCTGGGTGACGTTGAGCGTGTCGCCGCGCTGCTTGACCTGGAGGCCGGCGGCGCTGGCGAGGCTGCTCTGGAGCGAGGTCAGCTGCGGCTTGGTCAGCTTGACCGACTTGTCCAGCAGCACCGCGACGTCCATGCGGTTGACCGCGCCGGGCGCCTTGGTGGTCTTCGTGATCGTCTTGTCGATCGCGTTGGTCTGGTCGGTCGTGGTGTTCTTGTAGTCGTTGTTGCCCGTGCCGGAGGTCGCGCTGGCCGCGTAGCTCGGCAGGTTGCTGGCGGTGCCGGAGGTCCCGCCCTTGGCCGAGCCCGTGCCCTTGAGCGACTCGGTCGTCGTCTTCTGCGTCATCGGCACGACCTTCTTGCCGTAGGTCAGCGACTGCAGGTCGGTCTTGTCGACGTCGAGGTCGGAGTGGACCTCGACCTGCGCCTTGTTGGCGCCGAGCGTGCGGTCCAGCAGCGACTGCAGGTCGCCCTCGACCGAGGTGTTGTAGCGCGACTCCGCGGCCGTCTTGCTCGGCAGGCCGTCGGCGGAGTCGCCGCCCGAGCCGCCGCCGGCGGGCCAGAGCATCGTGCCCGAGCCGTCGGTGATCGTCACGGCGGAGGCCTTCAGGTTCGGGACCGAGGAGGCCACGAGGTTGGCGATGCCCTTGACGGCGGCGGGGTCCATCGAGCTCGCGTCCTGGGGCAGCAGCACGGCCGCGGTCGCGGGCTGCGACTCGTCGGCGAAGAGGTTGTCCTGGCCCAGCGTGAGGTGGACCTGCGCGCCGCCGGCGCCGTCGATCTGGCCGATCGTGTTGGCGATCGTGCCCTCGAGGCCGCGCTGGTAGGCGATCTGCTGCTGCTGGCTGGAGGCGCCGAGCTTCTGCTTGTCGAGGATCTCGAAGCCGGGCTGCGTGGTGCCCGAGTTGAGGCCCTTGGAGGCGAGCGCGACGTTCGCCGCGGTCTCCTTGCCCTTCTGCACCGCCACCGCCGTGCCGCCGTTCTGGAGCTCGAACGGGACGCCCGCGGCGGTCAGCGCGGTGGTGATCTGCGACGTCTTGGCGGGGTCGACGCCGGTCATCACCGTCGTGTAGGACGGCGCGCCGGCCATCTTGACGATGAAGAGCGCGGCGGCGAGGAAGCCGAGGGCGCAGGCGGCGAGCGTGACCTTGCCGCGCATGGACATGGAGTTGAAGAGAGCCATTGGAGGGAGGGGCTCCGGGTTGGAGGGTGAGACCTAGACCTGCGTGTGGAAGAGTTCCTGGAGGGCTTCGACGCCCTTGGTGCGCATCTGCGCGGCGAGCTGCATCGACAGCTGCGCGCGCTCCACGGCGACGACCGCTTGCGTCGGGTCCGTCGCCGTGCCGTCGGCCAGCGAGCGGGACGCGTCGGCCGCCGAGCTCTGGCCCTTCTCGAGCGCGCTGAGCTGGTTGCCGAGCGCCGAGGCGAAGGAGGAGCCGCCGCCGGTCGCGGCGCCGGTGGTCGGCGTGCCGTCGAGGGCGCCGACCGACCACTCGGAGCCGCCGCCGATCCCGCCGACGCCGCCGATGCCGCCCGCTGCCGGGATGGCCGGCATCAGCGCAGGAGGTCCAGCGTCTTGGAGAACATCTGCTTGGCCGTCTGCATCGCCGTGACGTTGGCCTCGTAGGCCCGCGACGAGCTGATCAGGTCGGTCATCTCCGTGACGGTGTTGACGTTCGGCATCGTCACGTAGCCGTCCTTGTCGGCGTCCGGGTGGCCCGGGTCGTAGATGCGCTTGAGCGCCGAGGAGTCCTCGACGATCCCCGCGACCTTGACGCCGCTGACGCTGCGGCCGGTGGCCGCGCCCTGGACGGAGGAGAGGACGGAGGCGAAGGAGGTGCCGGCGCCGGAGGCCTCCTGGAGGACGACCTCCTTGCGGCGGTAGGGCTGGCCGTCGGCGCCCTTGGTCGTCTCGGCGTTGGCGAGGTTCTCGGACGTGACGTCCATCCGCATGCGCTCGGCCGAGAGGCCCGAGCCGGAGGCGTCGATCGCGTCGAAGAGGCCCATCAGGAGGCGCCGATCGCGGAGCGCAGGATGGAGATCCGGGTCTTCATGACCGTCGAGATCGCCTCGTACTGCAAGCCGTTGGTCGCCTGGGCGGCGGCCTCGCTGTCGATGTCCACCGAGCTGCCGTCGGCGCGCATCACGGCGCTGGGGTCGGCCTTGACCGCCGGGTCGACGGCCTCGACCTTGCTCGACCCCTGGTCCCACGCGGCGTGCAGGGCCGACGCGAAGTCGACGTCCTGGCGCTGGTAGCCGGGGGTGTTGACGTTCGCGATGTTCTGCGCGATCGCCTGCTGGCGCATCGAGGAGCCGGAGAGGGCGCGCTCGAGGCCGATCTGGGTGGTGTCGAAGAGGTCCATGGGACGTGGCGTGGTGCTGCATCGCGCCCGTCCTTGGGCTGTCGCTCGGTCGCCGGCCTTGGCTCCCCACTCACGGTTCTCGGCCGAACGGACGGGCGCTTGAGCGGCCCGTCCAGATCGCGTCCAGATCAGGACGCGTGGCTAGCCGACGCTGTCGTAGGCGGCGCGCGCGGCGCGCGCGCCGGTGCCGGCGGCGTAGCCGGCGACGGCCGTGCGGGAGGTGCCCA
>JAOPZG010000197.1 GCA_025964215.1 Conexibacter sp. | reverse complement strand
CGGGCACCTGCGCGTGGACGACCTCGTTGAGCTCCTTGAGGAACGCGACGGCCTCGAGGTCCTCGCGCCCGCCGAACTCGTTGGGCACCCACTCGCCCTCCTTGCGGGAGTAGTCGAGGTAGAGCATCGCGGCGACGGCGTCGACCCTCAGTCCGTCTGCGTGGTACTCGCGCAGCCAGTACAGGGCGCTGGCCAGCAGGAAGTTGCGGACCTCGTTGCGGCCGAAGTTGAAGACGAGCGTGCCCCAGTCGGGGTGCTCGCCGCGCTTGGGGTCCTCGTGCTCGTAAAGCGCGCTGCCGTCGAAGCGCCGCAGCGCCCAGTCGTCCTTGGGGAAGTGGGCGGGGACCCAGTCGAGGATCACGCCGAGGTCGTGCTCGTGCAGGCGGTCGACGAACATCCGCAGCTCGTCGGGCGTGCCGAAGCGCGGCGTGGGGGCGAAGTACGACGTCACCTGGTAGCACCACGAGCCGCAGAACGGATGCGCCATCACGGGCAGCAGCTCGATGTGGGTGAAGCCCATGTCGTGGGCGTAGGCGGCCAGCTCGTCGGCCAGCTCGGTGTACGTCAGCGGCCGGTCGCCCTCCTGCGTGTTGAGCCGCCACGAGCCGAGGTGGACCTCGTAGACCGACATCGGCCGCTCGTGCTGGACCTCCTTGGAGCGCGCGGCGACCCACTCGCCGTCCTGCCACTCGTGCGTGGAGTCGGCGACGATCGCCGCCGTCTTCGGCGAGATCTCGACCTGCCGCGCGTACGGGTCGGTCTTGACGCGCAGCGCGCCGCCCTGCGTGCGGATCTCGTACTTGTAGAGCGCACCGGCCTCGACGCCCGGGAGGAACAGCTCCCAGATGCCCGAGGAGCCGAGCGAGCGCATCGGGTGCAGCCGCCCGTCCCACGAGTTGAAGTCGCCGACGACGGCGACGGACTTCGCGGCCGGGGCCCAGACCGAGAACGCCGTCCCGGCCACGCCGTCGAGCTCGCGGAGGTGGCCGCCGAGGTGCTCGTAGATCTCCTCGTGGCGGCCCTCGCCGGCGAGGTGGATGTCGAGCTCGCCGACGGTCGGCGGGAAGCGATAGGCGTCCTGCGCGCTCACCGTGACGCCGTCGGGGTAGCGCGTCTCGATGGTGTAGGACAACGGCGGCGCGAGGCCGTCGAGGTGCGCGGCCCACAGGCCGCCGGCGTGGACCTGCTCGCAGCCGTAGTCCAGCCCGCCCTCGACGTGGACGACGACGTGCTGGGCGCCGGGGCGCCAGGCGCGCACGATCGCGCCGCCGTCGCCGTCGGAGTGGACCCCGAGCAGCGCATGCGGGTCGCCCAGCTCGCCGGCCGCCAGCGCGTCGGCGTCCCGCTGCCAGGCCTTGATGAAGCGCTCGTCCTGCATGGTGGGGCTCATGCCTCCGGCTCCGTCGTCTCGGGTTCCAGCAGCCGCGCGATCCCGGCGACCGGGATCTTGACCCAGTCGGGGCGGTTGTCCAGCTCGTAGCGCAGCTCGTACACGGCCTTCTCCAGCTCGAAGACCGCCAGCAGCCGCTCCACCGCGGCGCGTCCGGGGGGCAGCAGCGACTGGTCGGTCTGCTCCAGGTACCCGTCCAGGTAGGCGGCACGCACGTCGCGCTCCCAGCCCTCGGGCGCGGGCGCGCTGTGCAGCAGCTCGGAGGCCGTCGCGGCGTAGGCGAAGGAGCGCAGCATGCCGGCGACGTCGCGCAGCGGCGAGCGCTTGCGGCGGCGCTCGATCAGCGTGCGCGCGGGCTCGCCCTCGAAGTCGAGGACGACCCAGTCGGCGTCGGCGGTGTGCATGACCTGGCCGAGGTGGTAGTCGCCGTGGTGGCGGATGACGCGCCCGGCCGAGCCGACCTGCGTGAGCATGCGCAGCTTCTCGCGCACCTCCTCGCCGCGGCCGCGGATCGGGAGCAGGACGTCGAGGTCGTCCGGGAGGTCGAGGAAGACGCGCTCGATCTCCTCGTCGACCGTCGCGGTCAGCAGGCCGAGCGCCTCGGCGGAGGTCTCCTCGGGCGCGAACGCCGGGTCGGCGTTGTCGGAGCCGAGCGCGGTGTGCAGCCGCCCGGTGACCTCGCCCAGCGCGCGGGCCCGCGCCACGAAGCGCGACGGGTCCTCGCGCAGGTCGGCCAGCGCCAGGTCCCAGCCGTCGGTCGCGCCGGCGAGGAAGTCCTGGACGATGCCGAGCGTCGCGTCGATCAGCCGGCCGGAGTGGCCGTACCAGCCGCGCAGCGCGGCGATGTGCGGGAAGTCGCGCTCGGTGAGGAAGCGCAGGATCTCGAGCTCCGGGTTGGGCCCGGCGCCGAGCCGGCGGTAGGCCTTGAGCACGAGCCGCTCGTCGAGGACGACCGAGGAGTTCGACTGCTCGGCGCCCATCGGGCGGACCTCGCCGACGTCGCTGCCGAGGCCCGCCTCGCCGACCGCGCGGAACTCCGCGGTCCCCTGGCCGGTCTCGATCTCGGTGCCGGCGGCGATCAGCCGCACGAGCTGGCGGACCATCTCGGGGTCGCTCATGGCGTCGTAGATCGCCATGCCCTCGTTGGTGCAGATGACGCCGTCGGTCCACTCGCCCTCGGGCCGGGCGCCGATCGGGAGCTGGTAGAGCTCGTGCGTGCCGGGGAGGAACTCGACCTCCAGCACGGAGATGCCGAGCGGCTGCTCGGTCAGCGGGATCGTCTCCAGCAGGCGGAAGTGCGCGACCTCGCGCGACTTGGAGCCGAACCAGCGCTGGGCGAGGACGAACTC
>JAOPZG010000229.1 GCA_025964215.1 Conexibacter sp. | reverse complement strand
GGCGACACCCTCCGCGTCCGGCGCACCGACGGCTCGGCGACCGAGACGGTCGAGCTCGTCGGCATCGACGCGCCCGAGGATCCGGAGGAGTGCGACGGCGCCGCGGCGACCGCGCTGAGCCTCGCGCGCACGTTCTCGGCTCCGGCCGACGCCGACGGCGACGGCGTGCTCGACACCGCCGGCGGGACCGGCGCGCTCGTGACGCTGACGACCGACCGCCGCGGCGACGTCCGCGACGGCGAGGGCCACCTGCTCGCCTACGTCGAGATCGCCGGCGACGACCTCGGGCGCGACGTCGTGGCGGCCGGCTTCTCGGAGGCCGACGACGCCGCCCCGCGCTTCGAGCGCTACGGCGACTACCACGAGGCCGAGCTCCGGGCCTCCGACGCCGGCCTCGGCGCGTGGTCGACGTGCGGCAGCGACTTCCACGCGGCCGTCTGAGCCCTTTTGGCGAGCGGTTCCTCCGCGAGCGCCGACGCGCCGCCTTCGAGCGCATCCAGGCGCCGCATGCGTGGACATAAGCTGAATTTCTTTTCAGCGCCGCCGTTGCACACAGCAGTGAGTACGACTACAGTGCCGCGCCACTCACCGAACGTCGCTTCTCTCCTGCGGCCGGCGCCACCCGGTCGCTCGTCGGGATGCCCATGACCTCCATGCACCTGCCACCTCCTGAGTCCTCCTCGCCGCAGAAGCGGCCATCCCCCGCGCACGACGACGAGCTCGTCGAGAACGCCATCGGCGCCGCGCGGGACGCGGCGATCGCCGCCCTCCGCGACAGCCTCGGGAGCGATCCCGAGTCGGCGCCGGAGGTTCGCCTGATGCTCACGGCGACGCGCGGCAACCCCTCCACCGAGTACTCGCACAGCGAGGTGCGCTTCGCCGCGCCCGACGGGGTGGCGATCAGCCACCACGACAAGGTCGCGATGGCGCTCGCCAGCATGAAGGCGGTCTCGCCCGAGCTCTACGGCACGATGGTCGCCGGGATCGAGCGCGGGCGCCGCTTCTCGCTCGGCACGCTGCGAGCATGCTTCCGGGCCGTCGCCCGCTAGGCCGGCTGGGTCCGCTCGTCCGCTCCGGTGGCGACGATCGCCTCGAGCGTCTGGACCAGCGTGTGCCAGCCCTGGTAGCGCGAGCCGTAGACCCGCCGCAGCAGGTTGGGCGCCGAGCCGGCCGGCTCCTGGCGCACGAGCTCGATCAGCCCCGCCGCCGACAGCGCGCGCATCGCGTGGTTGACGCGGTCGAAGGCCTCGCCGAGATCCTCGGCCATCTCCGACGCGCTGCGCGGGCGCTCCTCGAGCGCCAGCAGGATCGGCATCCGCACCGGATGGCGCAGCTCGGCGAGGATCCGCGCGGCCTGTTCGGAGATCCCCTCCACGCGTTCGCTCAGCATTTCCCGAAGACAGGAGCCTGAACAGCATGACCACGAAGCGCCAGCAGACCCAGCGCCGCAAGACCCTGCGCCCGCATCCGGCCCGCGACCAGATCGTCGACGCGATGCGCAGCTACGGACGCCCGATCAGCCCGACGCGCCTCAGCGAGGTGACTGGCAACACGCTCGGATCGGTGGCCTACCACGTCCGGACGCTGCTCGGCGCCGGCGTCGTGGTGCTCGCCGAGGAGGGCCGCGTGCGCGGCGCGGTCGAGCACTTCTACGCGCTCGTGCCCGACAACGAGGCGGACCTCAACGACCCGGTCGTGGGCCTGCAGCGGCTCTGCGGCGCCCTGACCCTCCCCGCCGCCAACGGCGGCTACCCGCAGCCGATCGCCCTCGACGCGCAGGGGCGCGCCGAGCTCGAGAAGCTGCTCGACGCGCTGCGCCCCAAGGTGCAGCGGATCGTGCGCGAGACGGCGAAGCGCGCGGAGGCGTAGGGCGGGCGCGGCGATCACCCGGTGGCCGGATCCTCTGTGCCGGTGCCGGTCGCGGGAGCGTCGAGCGGCTGCAGGGCGTAGGACGTGCTCGTCCCGTCGGCGAGCGTCGCGACCAGCGACGCGCCTTGGAGCGCGTCCTCACGAGCGACCGCGATGAACGCGCCGCTGCGGATCGCCAGCGCGCGGGAGCCGCTCGCCAGGTTGAGCGTGAGGCCGGAGATCTTCGGGGTCGCCACGCCGAAGACGACGGCTCGCGCCGGGAGCTTGCCGCTGGTGGGGTAGTGGTTGACCGCGAGCGACATCGGGGCCTTGGCGAGGTCGGTGCAGGAGCCCGCCGCCTCGATGTCGAGCGATCGGAAGTCGCCGTCGTCGTCCACCTGTCCGAAGTTCCCATCCTTGGTTCGTCCGGCCTCGGGACAGGTCAGGCCGGCCTGTGAGCGATAGACGCGGACGGCCCAGGCGGCACGTCCGTCGGGGTCGGCGATGGTCGCCGGGATCGCCGCGCCGCGGCCGTCGGGCTGGATCGCCTCGGGGCCGTTGAGCGTGTCGCTGCCGCCGGAGCTGAGCGCGGACGCGCTGGCGACGCCGGCCACGACCGCGAGCGCGGTGGCGAGCAGGAACGCGAGGCGCCGGCGCATCAGAGGCACCAGTTGGGCGCGGTGTGCGTGTGGTCGGAGAAGACGCCCTGGTCGTAGACGTGGACCGATCCGGCGCACTCCGTGTAGCCGCCGAAGTCCTCGGACCAGGCGTTGCAGATGGCGGCGCCGTAGGCCGTCTGCCCGCCGCGGTAGGTGTTGTAGCTGTAGATCGAGCAGGTGCGGTAGGTCGACCCGCAGCCGTTGTCGATCCGCGCGAAGAAGCTGCCGTCGGTCGGGCTGTCGCCCCCGACGAAGCCGTGCGCCACGCACGTGACGTGGTAGCTGTCGGCCAGCGCCACCTTCACGATCGCGCCGAACGAGAAGGCGCAGAGCAGCGCCAGCAGCACGATCCCACGTGAGAACCCATCGCTCTTCGTCGTCACTTAAAGCTCCGTTCCGTACGCCATTCGGAAGCACTAGGGCGACGAGCGCCGAGCTTGTGACGAACGAACCGGAATTTTGTGACATCAACGGTCTGGCGGGGTTCCTCAAATTCAGGTCCAGAGCGGTTTCTAAACCCCTGACCAGTGTGCGAGGATGCGCCGCGCATGGGTCGCGGTCTGCTGAGACTTGGGCATGGAAGGGCCAGTCCGGGCTTCGTCCGCGCACGCGACGACCCGTCGACCTTCGCCGACGTCTACGTCGAGTACCACGAGCAGGTCCTGCGCTTCTTCGCCCGCCGCACGCTCGACCCGGAGACCGCCTTCGACCTGATGGCCGAGACGTTCGCGGAGCTCTTCGCGCACATCGACGGCTTCCGCGGCGAGACCGAGGAGCAGGGCCGCGCCTGGATGTGGACGGTCGCCCGCCACCAGCTCTACCGCTGGCGCGAGCGCGGGATCGTCGAGCGGCGCAGCCTGGAGCGGCTCGGGATGCCGATCGCCTCGCTCGGGCAGGTCGAGTACGAGCGGATCGAGGACCTCGCCGACCTCCAGCGCGTGCGCCCGCAGCTCGAGCAGGCGCTCGACCAGCTGGGCAGCGAGCAGCGCCAGGCCCTGCAGCTCCGCGTGCTCGAGCACCGCGAGTACGACGACATCGCGCAACAATGCGGAGCGAGCGAGCAGGTCGTCCGCGCACGCGTCTCGCGTGGCCTGCGGCAGCTCGCCAAGTCGTTGGCCGAGACGGCGCCCGCCGAGTCCGAAGAGCTGCTGACGTGACCAAGATCCCGGAGGAGCACACCGCCGCCAAGGCGCTGGAGGAGTCGTTCCGCACGCTCGGCGAGCAGCGGACCGGCGCGCGACGCCGGCGTCCGTCCTGGGGGACGGCGCGGATCGCCCTGGCGGCGCTCACCTCGCTCTTCGTCGTCGCCGGCGTCGCGACCGGCACGAAGGTGTTCCTCGGCGACGGGGGCGTCTTCGGCACCGAGCACAGCGGGCTGGAAGGGCTGAGCGGCCACGTCGACCCGGCGCCCGCCTACCGGCAGCTCGCCAGGTCGTCGGTCCGCGATCCGGTCGAGCGGGAGCCGTGGGGCCTGCGGCTCTTCCGCAGCGCGAAGGGCTACAGCTGCTTCACGCTCGGGCGCGTCGTGGACGGGCGCCTCGGCGTCATCCGCGGGGGTCAGTTCCGGGAGATCCCCACGCGCGCGGCGGGGATCTGCGGCGATCTCGAGGTCCACCACTACGTGCTGGCCGCGCGGACCTACCCCCCGCGGACGATCCCCGGCGGGCGGACGCTCGTCTACGGCGTCGTCGATCGCACCGTCACGCGCCTCGCCATCCTGTCGGCGACGGGCCGCCGGACGCCGGTGCGGATCGCCTCCGACGGCACGTTCCTCGTGCTGCGCACCGGCACCGCCCCGTTCCACCTCGCGCACATGGTCATCGACGGCTCGGCCGGCCGTCAGGTCCAGCTGCTCGCCGAGTAGCCCCGCAAACTCCGGGCACGATCGCCCGGGACGACCTCACCGGCTTCTACGATCGACGCATGTCCGTCGATGCCCACGACCGAGCGCTGGAGGAGTGGGTGCTCGCCAAGCTCGCCGGGCTCGACGTCGAGGGGCTGAAGCTCGGGCTCGGGGTGCGGGAGCTGCCGGTGCCGGGCGTCGCCGAGGCGGCGGAGCTCGACGAGCGGGTCGTCGGCGTCGTCGTGGACCGGCTGCACCAGCGCGGGCTCGTCCGGGCGATCGACGCCGATCCGGCGCGGGTCCTGCTCACGCCCGAGGGACGGCGCAGCGCGGCGGCGCTCACGCCGCCGAAGGCCGCGCCCACGCCGGACGCCGCGCGCTTCGTCTTCCTCCGCCCCGCCGCGCCGGTGAACCCGTCCCGCCCCGGCGCCGACGGCGAGGAGCTCTGCGACTTCCACCCGAAGGCGCGGCGCAAGGGCGTCATGGACCCCGGCGAGCACTGCGACGGATCCGGCTGGATCGTCGATGCGGTGACCCGCGAGAGCCGCGCCTGCCGCTGCCGCCCGCTGCGCATCCAGCGCAACCGCGACCGCCAACTCGGCGGCCGCGTGAGCACCGAGACGCTGAACTTCGGCCTCGCCTCCTCGCTGCACCCCGAGCTGCACCCGGCGCTCACGCCGGTCGTCCACGGCTGGACGCACGACATCGACGGCCACCTCCGCGAGGGCCGCGGCCTGTGGATGACCGTCGGGCCGTGGGACCGCCAGGAGCGCGGCGTCCTGAGCACCGAGCTCGACGACGCGCACCGCCCGCCCCAGACCCAGGAGGAGTTCGAGCAGGCCGCGGCCCGCGCCGGCCGGATCCTCGACGCGGACGAGGTCGCCGCCGCCGGGCGCACCGAGCGCGGCTCGCGCGCCGGCGGCGAGCTGAGCCTGATGGAGGTCCCGAAGGTCGCC
>JAOPZG010000164.1 GCA_025964215.1 Conexibacter sp. | reverse complement strand
GGCGGGACGCTCGTCTGTCTCGCCGCGCTCAGCCTTGCCGTCTTCGGATGTGGATCCGATGACGACGCCTCGTCGTCCGCCAGCTCGACCGCCGCGTCGAGCTCGTGCACGCCGAAGGTGGACCTGCCCACCATCAAGAAGGGCGTGCTGACGGTCGTCGGCCCCGTCTACCCGCCGCTGTTCACCTACAGCAACGGTCAGCCCGGTGGCGTCGAGGGCGAGCAGCTCAAGCAGATCGCCAAGGACGCCTGCCTCAAGCTGAAGGTGACGATCCAGCCGGCCGCCGGCGTCATCTCCAGCGTCCAGGCCAAGCGCGCCGATGTCGCCGCCGGCGGCTGGTACGCGAGCGCCGCGCGGGCGAAGATCGTCGGCCAGACCGAACCGAACTACACCGACCCGCCGATGCTCGTCAGCAAGGAGGGCTATGACAGCATCGAGCAAGTCAAGGGCAAGACGATCGGCACGACGCAGGGCTACATCTGGGAGGCCGACCTCAAGAAGTTCGCGGGCTCCAAGGCCAAGTTCTTCCAGTCGCCCGACGCGGTCTTCTCCGACCTGCAGGCCGGCCGTATCGACGTGGCCCTGATGGCGCTCAACGAGGGCGGCTACCGGATCAAGAAGAACCCGGACAGCGGCCTCAAGGGCGGGATCCTCAAGTCCACGCCGATCATCGGCGCGTCGCAGAGCATCGAGGCGACCAACTACCCGCACATCAAGGACAAGCCCGCCGTGACCGCGGCGCTGAACAAGGAGATCGAGTCGATGCGGGCCAGCGGTCTCACCGCGAAGCTGCTCGAGCAGGCGGGCCTCGACCCCTCGGCGGCCAACCCGAAGACGAGCTGACCGCGGCCCGAACCGCACACGTGACGCCGTAGGACCCGGGGCCCGCGCTCACCAGCGCGGGCCCCGGTAGTTGCCGGACCGCCCGACCCGACTCGAGGAGACCGCCATGCCCACCACCCCGATGCCGCCGCACGTCGAGGCGTTCCTGCGCGAGCCCAACGACGCCGTCATCGCCACGCTGCGCCACGACGGCGCGCCGGCCGCGATCCCGTGCTGGTACCGCTACGAGAGCGGCACGATCCTGCTTTCGATCTTCAGCCACGCGCAGCGGCTGCGGAACCTCCGCGCCGATGCGCGGGTCTCGCTCACCGCGATGGCGAAGGCGCCCTACCGCAACGTGTCGCTCGGCGGCGTGGCGGTGGAGCTGCGCGACGATCCCGAGCTCCGCGATATCGATGCGTTGTCACAGCACTACGAGGGAGCGCCGCACCACGACCGCACGCATGTGATGACGACGGCGGTCGTGGTGGTACAGCGGTGGTACGCCTACGGGTTGGACCTCAACCCTCCAGGGAGTTCCACCACGCCTTGAGGTGGAACTGCTCGCTGGTGTCGAAGGCAATGCGCTTGAAGGCGATGTACTCGCGCATGCCGGCCATACCGAGCTCACGGCCGAGGCCGCTCTCCTTCCAGCCGCCGAACGGGGTCTCGGACTGGCGGACGTAGTGGGTGTTGACCCAGACGTCGCCGGCCTCGAGGCGCCGCGTCAGGCGCAGCGCGCGGTTGACGTTGGTCGTCCAGACTGACGCGCCGAGGCCGTAGCGGACCCCGTTGGCCAGCGCGATCGCGTGGTCCTCGTCCTCGGCACGGAAGAAGCAGACGACGGGGCCGAAGACCTCCTGGCTGGCGACGCGGCTATCGGGCGCGATGTCGGTGATGATCGTCGGGGTCACGTAGAGCCCGTCGATCGTCCCACCGGTGAGGAACGTGCCGCCGTCCTCCTCGACGGTGTCCAGCAGGCGGCGCACGCGCTCGACCTGGCGTTCGGAGACGAGCGGGCCGATCAGCGTGGTGAGCTCCAGCGGATCGCCGACGGGCAGCGCCTCGGCACGGGCCTTGAAGGCATCCAGGAACTCGTCGTAGACGTCGGTGTGGACGATGATCCGCGTCGCGGCCGTGCACGACTGGCCGCCGTAGAGGAACGCGCCCCAGGAAAGCGCGTCGAGCGCCTTCTCCATGTCGGCGTCGGGGAAGACGAGGCACGGCGCCTTGCCGCCGCACTCCAGCGAGACGCGCTTGAGCGTCGCGGCGGCCGAGGCCATGATCTTGCGGCCGGTGGCGGTGGAGCCGGTGAAGGAGACCTTGTCGACGTCGGGGTGCGCGACGAGCGCCGCGCCCGTCGGGTCGCCGGGGCCGTGGACGACGTTGACGACGCCGTCGGGCAGCCCGGGGACTCCGTCGAAGAGCCGCATCAGCGCCTCGGTCGAGGCGGGCGTCTCTTCCGACGGCTTGACCACCGCGGTGCAGCCGGCGGCCAGGGCCGCGCCGAGCTTGCGGACGGCGAGGTCGACGGGGTCGTTCCACGGGATGATCAGCGCGCAGACGCCGACCGGGTTGGGGACGCTGATGTCGAGGATGTGGGCCGGCGACGCGCCGGTGACCTCGCCCTCGATGGCGCGCGCGGCGCCGGCGAAGTAGCGGAACTTGTCGGCCGCGCCGCGCACCTCGCGCTCCAGCGTCAACCGGTAGGGCTTGCCCATCTCGGCCGACACGAGCCGCGAGATGTCCTCGGCGGCGTCGTCGAGGCGGCGGCCCAGCTCGAGCAGGACGTTGGCGCGCTCGGCGGCGCGGCGGTCCTTCCAGTCGGTCTCGTCGAACGCGCGCCGCGCGGCCTTGACCGCCCGATCGACCATGTCCGCGTCGGCGATCGGCGCCCGGGCGAGCACCGAGCCGTCGCTGGTGGAGTGCGACTCGAAGGTGTCGCCCGTGACGGGGATCCACTCCCCGTCGATCAGGTGGTGGGCAGCGTAGACGTCGTTCACGAGAGAACCTCCAGGATGGCGTTGAGCCCCGCACGGAGGTCGTTCTCGTCGATGACCAGTGCGGGGGAGAGCTTGAGGACGGAGCCGTGGCGGCCGCCGCGGCCGACGATCACGCCGCGTCGGCGTAGCTCGGCGACCGCGGCGCCGGTGCGCTCGGGGTCGGGCGTGGCGGAC
>JAOPZG010000159.1 GCA_025964215.1 Conexibacter sp. | reverse complement strand
TCTCGGACACGGTCGACGGCGTGGTCCGCACGCTCGACTGCGACGAGGCCGAGGGCGAGATCCTCAACATCGGCGGCGAGGAGCCGACGACGATCTACCGCCTGGCCCACGAGTGCCAGGCCGCGCTCGACATGACCGGCCCGCTGCGGGCGACGATGGTGCCCTACGAGTCCATCGGCGGCAAGTACCAGGACGTCCGCGTCCGGATCCCGGACACGACGAAGGCCGCGCGCATGCTCGGCTTCCGCGCCACCGTCGGCCTGGCCGAGGGCCTGGCCTGCACAGCCGACTGGCACCGCGCGCGGCGCGAGGCGCTCGAGACCGCGGGTCTCGACGTCGCCTCCGTGGCGTAGCGCACAGCCTCACCTGAACCCGATTGACCGAGAAGGCGAACCTTATGAAGCGCTACCTGACGATCCTCCTTGCAGCGGCGGCAGCGGCCGTGGTCTTCGCACCCACGCTCGCCCACCCTGCGCTCACCGCACCCACGGGGGTCACGGCGATCGCTTCTGACGGGTCCGTCGGCCTGGCGTGGCAGCCGGTCTCCGGCGCCACGGGCTATCGGGTCTATCGCGGCACGTCGGCGGGCTCCATCACCAGCTTGGTGAGCTCGCCGACGGGCACGTCCTACACGGACACCGCGACCAACAACACCACCTACTACTACGCCGTCACGACGATCGGCGGCGGCGAGTCCGTGAAGTCCACGGTCGCGCAGGCCAAGCCGACCGCGCGCAGCTGCTCGACCGGCAACGCGGTCGTGCTGGAGAACTGCGTCACGGGCTCCAGCGGCTGGAAGCTCACGAACGCCGGTCGCGCGTACGACAACGGCATCGAGGGCTTCGCGACCGCCACGAGCGTCAACCAGGGCGGAAGCGTCGACCTCAAGGTCAACACCGGACCCTCGGGCGACAACGTCCCGTACCACATCGACATCTACCGGATGGGCTGGTACGGCGGCACCCACGGGCGCCTGATCTCCTCGCTGCCCGGCCTCAAGGGCGAGGCCCAGCCCAACTGCCAGGACGGCACCGGCAACACCGGCCTGCTCGACTGCTCCAACTGGGACACCTCGGCGAAGATCACGACGACGACCGCGTGGACCAGCGGCGTCTACTGGCTGCACCTGGTCCGCGACGACAACGGGACCGACAACTCGATCCTGCTCGTCGTGCGCAAGGACGGCAGCACGTCGCAGATGCTCTACGGCCTGCCGACGTCCACCTACCAGTCCTACAACAACTACGGCGGCAAGTCGCTGTACACCTTCAACAGCTCCGGCGACCCGACCATCTCGGGCGCGGCGCGCGCGGTGAAGGTCTCCTACGACCGCCCGTACACCGAGAGCTACAACGGCCAGGTCGACTTCTTCACCTACGCCGACATGCCCAACGTGGGCTTCCTCGAGCGCCAGGGCTACGACGTCACCTACATCACGAGCACCGACCTGGAGACCTCCGGCTCGCAGCTCACCGCCCACAAGACCTACGTCTCGCCGGCGCACGACGAGTACTGGTCGGCGGCGATGCGCACCGCGGCGACCAACGCGCGCAACGCGGGCACCGGCCTGTTCTTCCTCGGCGCCAACCAGGTCTACTGGAAGATCCGCTTCGAGGCGAGCCCGTTCTCCAGCACGGCCAACCGCGTGCAGGTGGGCTACAAGACGACCGAGAGCGGCGCGACCGACCCGGTCTCGCCGACCGGCACGTGGCGTGATCCCACCGGTGCCAACCAGCCCGAGAACGCGCTCGCCGGCAGCCAGTACGTCGGCGACGACGACAGCCACGTCTGGGGCCTGACGGTCACCGCCGACCAGGGCAAGACGCGCATCTGGCGTCACACCGCGCTGGCGACCCAGGCCGCCGGCACCTCCACGGACGTGGGCACCGGCCTCGTCGGCTGGGAGTTCAACGGCCGCGCGAGCAACGGCCTCGAGCCGGCCGGCACGACGTCCTTCTTCTCGACGCCGACGACCGGCGAGATCCTCCAGGCCGACGGGCGCACCTACGCGCCCGGCCCCGGCATCTCGACCGGCGCCTTCTACAAGGCCGCCAGCGGCGCGTGGGTCGTCTCGACCGGCACGAACTACTGGAGCCGCGGCCTCGACGTCAACTCCGACGGCTCCGGCGAGCCGCGCCTCGACGTCCAGCAGGCGACGACGAACGTCCTCTCCGACATGGGCTCCGTGCCGACGACGCCGATCTCCGGCATCGTCGCCGACACGAGCGGCGCCCCGACGCTGAGCTCCGCCACCCCGGCCGCGGGCGCCACCGGCATCGCGTCGGCGGCGAGCATCACCGCGACGATGAGCAAGGCGCTCGACCCGTCCACGGTCACGACGACCAACGTCTCCGTCGCCCCGACGGCGGGCGGCGCGGCCCTCGCGGCGACCGTCAGCTACGACGACGCGACGCAGAAGATCACGCTCGACCCGACCGGGCAGCTCGACCCCTCCACGTCCTACACCGTGAAGATCAAGGGCGGCTCCACCGGCGTCGCGAGCTGGACCACCCCGGTCGCGGCCGACATCACGTGGTCGTTCACCACGAGCGTGAGCGGCACGCCGCCCTCGGTGCTGAGCACCAGCCCGTCCGCGGGCGCCGCCGGCGTCTCGATCGACGGCAACGTCACGGCGACCTTCGATCGCAACATGGACGCGACGACGCTCACCAGCACGACGGTCAACCTCAAGCCGACCGGCGGCAGCGCCGTCACCGCGACGCTGTCCTACAACTCGGGGACGCGCGTGATCACGCTCGACCCGAGCGCGGCGCTGAACCCGACCACGCAGTACACCGCCACGATCACCGCGGGCGCCAAGGCGACCGACGGCACGGCGCTGGCCGCGGACGTCACGTGGAACTTCACGACGGCGACCGCGCTGACGATCACGACCCGCACGCCGGCGCCGCTGGCGACGGCGATCTCGCCCAGCACGCAGGTGCGCGCCGTGTTCTCCTCGGCGCTCGACGCCTCCACGCTGACCTCGTCGAGCTACAAGCTGACGAACCCCGGCGGGACGCAGATCACGGCGACGATCGGCTACGACGCGACGACGCAGGCGGCAACGCTGACGCCGACCGCCTCGCTGGCCCTCGGCACGACCTACACGGTCACGGTGTCGACCGCGGTCACCGCGCTCGACGGCACGCACCCGGCGGCCGCGATCAGCTGGACGTTCACGACCGCGGCGACCGCGCCGACGAAGCCGACCGTCACGTCCCTGGACCCGGCGGCCTCGGCCACCGGGGTCGCGCTCGACGCGACGGTGGCGGCGACGTTCGACCGCGCCCTCGACCCGACCACGGTCACCGGCGCGAGCGTCCTGCTCCGCGACAGCACCAGCGCCACGGTCGCCGCGAACGTGTCCTACGACGCGGGCACCAACACGATCCGCCTGACGCCGCTGGCGAACCTCGCCGCCGGCAAGGTCTACACCGGGCAGCTCACGACGGCGATCCGCGCGACGGACGGCACGCCGATGGCGGCCGCGGTCTCGTGGACCTTCACGACGGCCGACTGCCCGTGCTCGCTGATGGGCGCGACCGTGCCGACGTCCATCAACAACGACGTCCGCGACGGTCGCGGCGGCACCGGCCCCTGGACCTACGAGATGGGCACCAAGGTCACGCCGACGACGACCACGTCGCTGGTCGCGGTCCGCTACTACAAGGACGCGGGCGAGACCGGCACGCACATCGGCCGCGTCTGGAACGCGAGCGGCACGCAGCTCGCGCAGGTCACCTACGCCAACGAGAGCTCCTCGGGCTGGCAGCGCCAGGCGCTGGACAACCCGATCACGCTCACGGCCGGGCAGACCTACACCATCTCGGTCGGCCTCAACACGAAGTACGTGGCGACGCCGAGCGGGCTGGGGACGGCGATGAGCGCCGGGCCGTGGAGCAGCGTCGTGGGCTCCAACGGCGTCTACAACGTCAGCGCCGGGTCGTTCCCGACCTCGAGCTGGAACAACAGCAACTACTTCGTCGACGGCGTCGTCAAGGCCCCGGGCTCCGCCCGCACGCCGCAGGTGACGACGCGCACCCCGGTCTCCGGAGCGACGAACGTCGACCAGGCGACCACGGTCACCGCGACGTTCTCGACGGCGATGGTCGCGGCGACGGTCAGCTCCTCCACGGTGAAGCTGGCGACCGCCGGCGGCACGGCGGTGCCGGCGACGGTCGCCTACAGCAGCGCGACGCGCACGGCGACGTTGACGCCGAGCTCGGCGCTCGACCCGACGGCGTCCTACACGGCGACGCTGACGACGGGGCTGCGCTCCGACGACGAGACCCCGCTGCCCGCCGCGGTCAGCTGGTCCTTCTCGACGACGAGCGACGCGCGGCCGACGGTGACGAGCACGATGCCGGTGGCGAGCGCCACGGGCATCGGCACGACGCAGCCGGTCAAGGCGACGTTCTCGGTTGCGGTCGACCCGACCAGCGTCACGGGCACGACGTTCTCGCTCACCGGTCCCGGCGGCTCCGCCGTCCCGGCCTCGGTCTCCTACGACGTGGCGACCAAGACCGCGACGCTGACGCCGACCGGCCCGCTCACGGGCACCACCGCCTACACGGCGACGCTCACGACCGGGATCACCGGCACCAACGGCAAGGTGATGCTCGCGCCGGTGACGTGGTCCTTCACCACGTCGGCCTGCCCGTGCATGACGATGGCCTCGCTCACCCCGACGGCCACGGGCCTCGACGTCCGCGACGGTCGCGGCGGCGCGGGTCCCTGGACCTACGAGCTCGGCACGAAGATCCAGGTCGTCTCGGCGGCGTCGCTGACCGCGATCCGGTTCTACAAGGACGCCGGTGAGACGGGCACGCACGTCGGCACGCTGTGGGACGCGAGCGGCGCCGTCGTCGCGCAGGTGACGTTCACCGGCGAGACCGCCTCCGGCTGGCAGCAGCAGGCGCTCAGCACGCCGGTGGTGCTCTCGCCGAACGCGACCTACACGGTCTCGGTCGGGTTCAACACCGAGTTCACGATGACCTCGCAGGGCCTCGCCAACATCCTCTCCAGCGGACCGCTGCAGACGATCGCGGGCGGCAACGGGGTCTACGGCATGTCGGCGGGGACCTTCCCGAACGGCTCGTACGCGAACAGCAACTACTTCGTGGACGCCGTGGTGCAGTGAGCTCAGCAGTCCTCATCGATGCGGCACCCGAGGCCGTCGCGGACGTCGCGGCGGTCCCGGAGGCCACCACGGGCCGTGCGCCCGGCGCCGTGCTGATGTCGGCGGGGACGGTGGGCTCCGGCCTGCTGGCCTACGCCTTCAACGCGGTCGCCGCGCGTACGCTGGGCCCGGACGCCTACGGGCCGATCGCGGTCCTGTGGGCGGCGATGTGCCTGGTGGCCGTCGTGCTCTTCCGCCCGATCGAGCAGACGCTCTCGCGGGCGGTGGCCGAACGGACCGCCATGGGCCAGGACGCCCGCCCGGTCGTCCGGCCCGTCGCGGTCCTGGCGCTCGTCACGACGCTCATCACGCTAACGGCCTGCGCGCTGGCGTGGGGCGCGATCACCGACCGGCTCTTCGACGGGCAGGACATGCTCACCGCGATGCTGCTCGTCGGCATCGCGGGCTACGGCGCGTCGTACTTCGTCCGCGGGCTGGTCGGCGGCCGGCGCTGGTACTCCGGCTACGGCGTGCTGCTGCTCGCCGACGGCGGCGTGCGGCTGGCGCTCGTGCTGCCGCTCTACGTGTGGGCCTCGACGTCGCTGGCCTCGGCGGCGCTCGCGGCCGCGGCGATCTCCGGCGCGGTCGCGCCGCTGGTGCTGCGCGACCGCACCTCCATCACGCGCCTCGCGGGCACCGTGGCGGGCGCGCCGTTCCGGCTGCGCAGCGCCGCCGGCTTCGCGGCGTCGACGACGGTGCTGGCGGCCGGCGACCAGATCCTGGTCAGCGGCGGCCCGGTCCTCGTGATGCTCCACGGCGGCCCGCACGCGAGCAAGGCGGCGGGGATCGTGTTCGCCGCGACGATGCTCGTGCGCGCGCCGGCCTACCTCTTCCAGGGCGTGGCCGCCGCGCTGCTGCCCAACCTCACCACGATGCTCGCGCAGGACGACGAGCACGGCTTCCGCCGCGCGATCGCGCGCACCGTCGCGGTCCTGGCGGCCTTCTCCGGCCTGCTGGTGCTCGGCGCCTTCGCGGCCGGCCCGAAGGTGATGAACATCCTCTACGGCAACGGCTTCGACACGGGCCGCACCGAGCTGGCGCTGCTGGGCGCGGGCGCGGGCGGCTACCTCGTGGCCGCGACGCTCTCGCAGGCCGCGCTGGCGCGCGACGAGGCGGTCGGCGCCGCGGCGATCTGGGCGGGCTCGGCGGCGGTCTTCGTCGCGTTCGAGCTCGCGCTCTCCGGCGATGCGCTGATGCGCGTCTCGCTCGCGTTCTGCGTCGCCACGCTCTGCAACGCCGCGGCGTTCTGGGCCCTCTCGCTCGTTCGCCGCAGCGGAGCACGGAGCGCTCCGAACCTGCGCTTGGCATCGCCCGATGCCGGCCGCTGACCGCGGGACGCCCAGGATCGTGCCACGCTCCCGCTCCCTGCTCGTCGTGGGTCTGCTGGCGCTCGTCGCGGCGGCGGTCGGCGGCCTCGCCGGCGCGCGCCTGCTGACCGGCGGCTCGTCGTCGTCCTCGATGCCGC
>JAOPZG010000099.1 GCA_025964215.1 Conexibacter sp. | reverse complement strand
CGCCGGCCAGCCCGTGGGCGCAGAAGCCGGCCGCCGCGTACAGCCCGCGCACGTCGGTCTCACCGAGGCAGAACTCGTTGTCGGGCGTGAACGCCTCCGGACCGTTGATCAGCCGGGTGACCTTGACCTCGCTCATCGACGGCACCCGCCGCGACGAGTTCTCGGCGATCTCCTCGAAGCGCGGCCAGTCCTCCTCGAGCAGGCGGCCGTTGAAGTCCGGCGGGATCCGGTCGACCAAGTCCTCGTCCAACGACCACGGCGCGCAGTGGCGCTCGTAGCCGCCCATGACGAGCCCCTCGCCCTCCTCGCGGAAGTAGATGAGGTTGTCGGGGTCGCGCAGCGTGGGGAGGTGCCGCAGCTCCGACCGATCCCGGAACGGCTGCGTGACGAGGTACTCGTGCGCCATCGGGACGATCGGCACCCGGATCCCCGCGAGCCGCCCGAGCTCCGCGGCGTACATCCCGCCGGCGATGACGACGCGCTCGCAGTCGATGCGCCCCCACTGCGTCTCGACGCCGCGCACGCGGCCGTCGGCCACGTCGATCCCCGTCACCCGCGTGTGCGTGAAGACCTGCACCCCGCCCGCGCGCGCCCCCTCGGCCAAGGCGTACGTCAACTGCGAGGGATCGAGGTAGCCGTCGGCCGGCAGGTACGACGCGACCCGCACGCCGTCCGTCGACATCAGCGGGAACTTCGCCGCCGCCTCCTCGGCCGAGATCAGCTCCAGCGGCAGCCCGAACGTCCGCGCCCACGCGACCTGCCGGTGGACCTCCTGCTCGCGCTCGGGCGTGCAGGCCAGCCGGATCCCGCCGCACTCGACCCAGCCGCAGTCCAAGGTCCGGTACAGCTCGACCGAGTACATCATCATGGTCGTCAGCGAGACCGACGAGCGCAGCTGACCCACCAGCCCCGCGCTGTGGAACGTCGAGCCGGAGGTCAGCTCGTCGCGGTCGACCAGGACCACGTCCTGCTCGCCCAGCTGCGCGAGGTGGTAGGCGATCGACGCGCCGCCGACCCCGCCGCCGATGACGACCACGCTCGCGCGGTCGGGGAGCTCACGGGGACGCGAAGGTCCCCGGCCCCCGATGACGACGTCGTTCGCAGCTTCAGGGGGACGCGGCATCGCGCAGCCATCCTTCGAATCGGGGGTCGGCCGTCGTGGCGGCCAGCCGGCGCAGGTGGCGGTCGGCGTAGTCGGAGAAGTCGAAGTCGAGCTCGCTGATCGCGCGCTGCAGGACGCCCCACAGCGCCTCGCGCACGTCGGACATCGAGCGCATCAGGCGCAGCGCGGCGAAGCGCCGGTCGCTGCACGGCTCGTCCCAGTAGGCGGCGAGCAGCGCGCGGTCGTCGGCGTCGGTGAAGCCGTTGTTGATGGACAGGTTGCCGAGGTCGAAGTAGCGGTCGCCCATCCCCGCGTACTCCCAGTCCACCAGCCAGATCCGCCCGCCGTCGCCGAGGACGTTCGCGGCCAAGAGGTCGTCGTGGCAGGGCACGACGTCGTGCTCGGGACCGGTCAGCGCCGCCGCGATCCGCTCCGCCAGCCGCGCCGCGTCCCATGCCGGCTGCGGCAGCTCGGCGCCGCGCTCGCGGGCCAGCGCCAGGTAGTCGCGGGCGATCTGCGGGACCGCGAAGGACGCCGGCAGCGACGGCGCGTGCTCGTGGAAGGCGCGCAGCGCGCGGGCGACCTCGGTCAGCGCCGGCGGCTCGCGCAGCACCGTGTCGGCCAGCGGCACGCCGGGGACGAACGCCGTGACCAGGCACGAGTGCTCCGGGATGAACGCGAGCACCGCGGGCGCGATCCCGAGCTTGGCCGCCGCCTGCGTGGCGACGTGCTCGGAGGCGCGGTCGATCCCGAGCAGCTCGGTCTCGTGCCCGGCGATCCGGAGCACGACCTCGCGGTCGCCGAAGCGCGCGCGGAAGTTGTGGTTGGTGATCCCCCCGCCCAGGGCCGTCGGCTCTCCGGCCAGCGCCCCGAGCTGGTCTTGCACTGCGTCGATGACGGCGCGCGGCGGCCCCATGGTCTTCCGGCACGTACGGAATGCCGGCCCGTTGGCGGCGACCCTAGAGCGCATCGGGGTTTGCGGTCAATGGTGCAGTGCATATACCTTCGGGCCCCATGACGCTCGACGAGCTCCGCGCAGAAGTCGCCGACGGCCGCATCGACACGGTGCTGCTGTGCCTGACCGACATGCAGGGGAGGCTCCAGGGCAAGCGCATGCACGCGGGCTTCTTCGTGGACGAGGTCGTCGCCCACGGCGCCGAGGCCTGCAACTACCTGCTCGCGGTCGACGTCGAGATGAACACGGTCGAGGGCTACGCGATGTCCTCGTGGTCGAGCGGCTACGGCGACTTCGTCATGGCGCCGGACCTCGACACGCTCATGCCGATCCCCTGGCTGGAGGGCACGGCGCTCTGCCTCGTCGACCTCCAGCACGCCGACGGCAGCGACGTCGCGCCCTCGCCGCGCCAGGTCCTGCGCCGCCAGCTCGCGCGCCTCGCCGAGCGCGGCTGGAGCGCCAACGCCGGCTCCGAACTCGAGTTCATCCTCTTCGAGGACAGCTACGAGCAGGCGTGGGACAAGGGCTACGTCGGCCTCACCGCGGCCAACCGCTACAACGTGGACTACTCGATCCTGGGGACCACGCGGGTCGAGCCGCTGCTGCGCCAGATCCGCAACGCGATGCACGGCGCCGGGATGCGGGTGGAGGACTCCAAGGGCGAGTGCAACCTCGGCCAGCACGAGATCAACTTCCACTACAGCGACGCGCTCACCACCTGCGACCGCCACGTCGTCTTCAAGAACGGCGCGAAGGAGATCGCCGCCCAGCACGGCCAGGCGATCACGTTCATGGCCAAGTACGACCAGCGCGAGGGCAACTCGTGCCACCTGCACCTCTCGCTCGCCAACGCCGACGGCGACAACGTCTTCGCCACCGACGACGCGCTCTTCGACGCGTTCCTGGCCGGCGCGATCGCGGGCCTCAAGGAGCTGACGCTGCTGCTCGCGCCGAACGTCAACTCCTACAAGCGCTTCGCCGCCGGCTCGTTCGCGCCGACCGCCGTCGCGTGGGGCAACGACAACCGCACCTGCGCGTTCCGGGTCGTCGGCCACGGGCCGGGCAAGCGCTTCGAGTGCCGCCTGCCCGGCGGCGACGTCAACCCCTACCTCGCGCTCTCGGGCCTGATCGCGGCCGGCCTGCACGGCGTCGACCGCCAGCTCGCGCTGCCGCCGGTCTGCGAGGGCAACGCCTACACCGCGCAGGACGTCGACCACGTCCCGAAGACGCTCCACAAGGCGCGCGCGCTGTTCGCGGAGAGCGCGATCGCCCGCGAGGCGCTCGGCGAGGAGGTCGTCGCGCACTACCTCAACATGGCCGATGTGGAGCTGGCCGCCTACGATGCAGCGGTCACCGACTGGGAGCGCGTGCGCGGCTTCGAGCGGTTGTGAGTCATGAGCACCCAGGCCACCCCCGAGCTGCCCTCCTTCGAGACCGTCTTCGCGCCGGTGCGCTCGCAGACGGCCTTCGAGGAGACGCTCGAGCGCCTGGGGACCGCGATCAAGCTCGGCCTGCTCGCCCCGGGCGCGCGGCTGCCGGCCGAGCGCGAGCTCTGCACGCGCCTGGAGATCTCCCGCTCGACGCTGCGCCAGGCGCTCACCGCGCTCGCGCAGAGCGGCCACCTGCACGCGATCCGCGGGCGCGGCGGCGGGGCCTTCGTCGCCGAGCGCCCGCCGCCGGCCGACCCGCCCTCGCGCGCCGTCCTCGCCTCGTGGCACGACGCGTGCGACGTCCGCCTCGGCGTCGAGCTGGGGATCGCGGCGCTGGCCGCGGCCCGCGCGCAGGAGGACGAGCTGGCGCCGCTCGACGAGCTCGTGACCGCGATGGACGACATGGCCGAGGACTTCCCCGGCTACCGCCAGGCCGACGTGCGCTTCCACATCGGCCTCGCCGAGGCGACGCACAGCCCGCGACTCGTCGCGCTCGCGACCGAGGCGCAGGGGCAGATGACCGACCTCATCTCCTACATCGCCCACCCGCCCGAGATCCTCGAGCACGCCAACGCGCAGCACGCGCAGCTCCTCACGCGGATCCGCGCCCGCGACGCCGACGGCGCCGTGCGGATCATGGCCGAGCACCTGCGCGGGACCGAGCTGGTCCTCGCCGGCCTGCTGCCCGGCGCGCGCGACTAGGGCGCCGCGGGCCGCACCGTCGGCGGCGTCCGGTGCTCCCAGAGCGCGAGCGCCGTCAGGACCGCGGTCACGGCGATCGACAGCGCGAGCGCCGAGACGTGCGGGCCGAGCAGCGCGAGCGCGACGAGCGCGGCGGCCGCGAGCAGGCGCCGCGGGTTGATCGTGCCGGTCATGCGGCGCCGGAAGAGGTTCTCGCCGAGCAGGTAGAGCGCCGGGCCGCCGACGACCATCGCGAGGCCGACGCCGTGGAGGTGGTGGTGCGGCTCGGCGATCAGCAGGTCGTCGCCGACCGCCGCGCCGATGATCCCGGCCACGAGCGGGAGGTGCAGGTAGGTGTAGGCGTCGCGCGCGAGACGTCCGGCGTCGTCGCTCGCGAGCATCGCCGCGCGCGAGTGCTCCGCCGCCGCGCCGAAGTACAGCCACCACAGCGCCGCGGTCTCCAGGAACGCCACGATCAGGCAGACGACGACCGTCGTCCCGAGGCCGGCCGCCGCGGCGGTCGCGCCGGTGACGACGACCGACTCGCCCAGGGCGATGATGATGAAGCCCTGGCAGCGCTCGGCGAAGTGGCCGCCGTCGACGTCGTAGTCGGTGGTCATCGCGCGGCCGCGGCCCGGCAGCCAGTAGCCGGCGACCGGCGCGGCCAGGTCGAGCACCAGCGCCGGCGCCCACAGCAGCAGCCGGTGGTCGCCCTCCAGGAAGGAGCCGCCGACCCACAGCGCGCCGGAGACGGCGCTCCAGACCACGAGCCGCTCGAAGACGCTGCGCAGCGGGTGGTCGCGGCGCAGCAGCGCCGCGCCGGCCGCGTTGCGCCCGACCTGGAGCGCGACGTAGGTGACGGCGAACAGCACGCCGTGCTCGCCGAGCGCCTCGGGCAGTGCCGCCGCCATCAGCAGGCTCGCGAGCATCACGCCGACGAGCACGAGCCGGACCGCCGCCGAGGAGGCCGGGTCGAACCAGTTGACCATCCACGTGGTGTAGATACACGCCCACCAGACGACGAGCAGCAGGAACGCGGCGCGCGCGAACCCGCCGCCCGTGAGGTCGTCGAGGATCAGGTGCGAGAGCTGCGTGACCGCGAAGACGTAGACGAGGTCGAAGAACAGCTCGACGTTCGTGATCGCCTGGACGCTCCCGTCGCGCGGACGCAGGTGGCGGATCTGGGGCGGCGGGCTGCTCACGCCATCGCGAGCCTATGGGTCGCTCCGGCCGGCGGCCGCGATGGGCCTAGACTCGCGGCGCATGGACGCTCGCACGCCCAGCCCGCAGGAGACCTGGGACGCGTTCTTCAGCGACTTCTACCTGCGGGTCCACACCAACGTCGAGCCCAAGGACGAGGCGCGCAGCCAGGCGATGGCCGCCGCCGCGCTGAGCGGCTGCCCGGACGGCGGCGAGCTGCTCGACGTCGCCTGCGGCTTCGGCCGCCACGCGGTCCCGCTCGCGCAGGCCGGCTTCCGGGTCACGGGCGTCGACCGCTCGGGCGCGCTGCTCGACGAGGCGCGAACGCGGACCGGCGACGCGCCATGGCCCAAGCTCGTCCAGGCCGATTACCGCGAGCTCCCGTTCGCCGACGCCTCCTTCGACGCCGCGCTCAACCTGTACACCTCGCTCGGCTACCTCGGCGACGAGCAGGACACCAAGGTGCTCGCGGAGGTCGCGCGCGTCCTGCGCCCCGGCGGCCGGCTGGTCATCGAGACGATGCACCGCGACCTGCTCGTGCGCCAGTTCCAGGAGCACGGCTGGGAGCTGCTCGGCGCGGGCCGGCTGCTGCTCGAGCAGCGGGCCTTCGACCCGGTCGGCGGCGTCACGCAGACGACGCAGACGCTGATCGACGGCACGGGCGAGCGCGAGTCCCGGACCTTCGAGGCGCGGATCTACACGGCGACCGAGTTGGTGTCCATGCTCCGGAGCGCGGGCTTCGCCAAGGCGACCTGCCACGGCGACCTGCACGGCGCGCCGTTCTCGACGGGCACGCGGCTCGTCGTGGTCGCGCGGCGCTAGGCGTCAGACGCTCGCCATCGCCGCGTCCAGCCCGGCGCGCGCCTGGCGGCGGACCTTGCCCTGGATCAGCGGGGTCCAGCCGAGCAGCAGCCCGACCGGCCCGAGCGCCTGGCGCGTCCAGCCGTGGAACGAGAAGCGGTCGTGGTGGGTGTGGATCAGCCCGCCGACGAAGGTGAACTCCGCGTGGACGTCGTTGTGGACCCGGCGCCCGGTCTGGGCGAAGGTGTAGTCGGCGGTCCAGTGCGCGCTGCCGCGGTGCTCGTGCGCCTCGTGGGAGACGAGCTTCACGCTGAGGTCCTTCGCGCGGCCGGTCAGCATGATCCACATCGCGCCCGCCTCCGGACCGTGGAGGTCCTGGAAGACCGGGTCGGAGAAGTGGACGTCCGGCGCGTAGGCCGCGGCCATCGTCGCGCCGTCGCGCGCGTCGAAGGCGGCGTAGAAGCGGCGGATCAGCTGGTCGTGGTCGGCGTTGGTGATGTCCATCGCGCGACGCTACCCGACCGGGCGGTGGTCAGCCACCGAGCGTGCCGGGGTCCGCCGGCACGTCGACCCCGTGCTCGCGCAGCGCCTCCAGCGGCACGACCTCGAGCGCGCGCTCGTGCGTCGAGGCGAGCACGACGTAGGCGGCCGCGCCGTCGTGGTGCGCGCGCAGCCAGTTCGTGGCCGTGACGCACCAGCGATCGCCCGGCACGAGGCCCGGGAAGCGGTACTGCGGCATCGGCGTCGTGAGGTCGTTCCCGATGCCCTTCTGATGGGCCAGGAACTCCGAGGTGACGACCGCGCAGATCGTGTGGCTGCCGAGGTCCTCGGGGCCGGTGCTGCAGCAGCCGTCGCGGTAGAAGCCCGTGACGGGATCGGTGCCGCAGGGCTCCAGCGGCCCGCCCAGCACGTTGCGCTCGGTCGGCGGCTCGCTCACGCAGGGAGTATCGCGCACCCTGCCCCGGGCCTCAGATCGGGTCGGCGCCGGCGCGGTCCAGGTCGACCCGCGGCGCCTCGCTGAAGTCCGTCGCCACCGCGCCGAGGACCGTGCGCAGCCACGCGCGCTCGGCCTCGTCGGCCACGCGCATCCGGCGCTCGATCCACGCTGTGACCTGCCGTCGCGCGCCGACGACCAGGACGGTGCCGCAGACCGCGTAGCGGCCGTCGGCGAGCACGACGAGGCTGCCGGGCGCGTCGCGGCGCAGGCGCAGCAGGTCGATGACGTCCTGCCCGGAGACCGTCGCCGGGCGCGTCGCGTCGCCGTCGCCCTCGGTCCAGGGGCGCGCCGTGAAGATCGACGACGTGCTCCGGACCCGCCGCGCCGGCCGGGCGCGCGGGCCGATCGGCCCGGTCCGCCAGGAGCTGGTCAGCGACACGAGCTGCCGCGAGGCCTCCTCGCGGTAGAGGACGTGGAGGCGGTCGCCGGCGGCGACGCGCGTCGAGCCGCGCGGCGGGATCGCCTGGCCGGCGCGCACGATCACGTTGACCACCGCCTCGCGCGGCAGGCCGAGGTCGCGGACCGCGAGGCCGACGATCGCGTCGTCCTCCACGACCGGGAACTCCAGGACCTCGGCGCCGAGGCGGCGGATCGTCCCGGACTCGGCCAGCGGCCGCGGCAGCGCCGGGTCGTCGGTGGTGACGCCGAGGCGCTTGGCGAGCGGCTCGAAGGTCGTGCCCTGCACGATCGTGGAGAGCAACACCACGAAGAACACGATGTTGAAGAACTCGTGGCTGCGCGGGATGTGCTCGATGACCGGGAAGGTCGCGAGCACCACCGGGACCGCGCCGCGCAGGCCCGCCCAGCCGATCACCGCCTGCTCGCGCACCGTGAAGCCGAACGGCGCGAGCGAGGCGACCGTCGCCAGCGGGCGCGCGACGAAGACCAGGACGATCGCCAGGACCGTGCCCTCGAAGGCGACGCCGCCGAGCTCGGAGGGGAAGATCAGCAGCCCGAGCACGAGGAACATCGAGAGCTGCGCGACCCACGCCATGCCCTCGTGGAAGGTCGCGATCGTCTGCTTGGCCGGGATCGCGGCGGAGCCGAGCATCAGCCCCGTCAGGTAGACGGCGAGGAAGCCGGAGCCGTGCGCGGTGTCGGCGAGGCCGTAGGCGAGCGCGACCGAGGCGAGCGTCGCGACCGGGTAGAGGCCGGCGGTGGCGAGCCGCGCCTCCCGCAGCGCGAAGGTGAACACGTAGCCCACGCCGAGGCCGACGGCGGCCCCGATCGAGATCTGCCGCACGAAGAGCCACGCGAAGTCCGCGATCCCGTAGCTGGGGTGCATGAGCTTCTGGATGAAGCCGAGCACGAGCAGGATCGCGATCGGGTCGTTCATCCCCGACTCGCCCTCGAGCGTGCGCGCGAGCCGCCTTCGCAGCGTCGAGCCGCGCAGCAGCGCGAAGATCGCGGCGCCGTCGGTGCCCGCGACGATCGCGCCGACGAGCAGCCCCTCGGTCGTGCTGAAGTCGAAGAGCCACGCCGCGACCAGGCCGGTGACCCCCGCGGTGATGAGCGTCCCGCCGAGCGCGAGCGTCAGCGACGGGCCGAGCACCGGCTTGATCTCCGGGAAGCCGGCGGCGAGCCCGCCCTCGAAGAGGATCAGCGCGAGCGCGACGATCCCGACCGTGCGCGCGAGCGCGTAGTCGTTGAAGTCGATCCAGCCCGCGCCGTCGCTCCCGACGGCCATGCCGACGCCCAGGAACAGCACCAGTCCGGGGACGCGGACCCGGCTCGCCAGCAGCGATGCGAGCAGGCCGGCGGACAGGAGCGCGCCCACGATGAGGATGCGCTCGCCGTCGTGCACCTCGACACCATGGCACATGAGGTTTGGACGTGGTTGTGGCGATCGGCACTTGACTTCCATCCGGAGCGCGGACTACATTCGCCGCGCCCGTCCTAAGGACGGTTCACCACACCTTTCGGAGAGGGACGCACGCGCATGGCCGCCAACGTGGACGCCGCCGCCACCGCTTCAAGCGATGAGCAGCGGCTAGCAGAGCTGGGCTACAAGCAGGAGCTGAACCGAAGCTGGAGCGGCTTCCAGAACTTCGCCATCTCCTTCACCATCATCTCGGTCCTCGCCGGCTGCTTCACGACCTACTACCAGGCGTGGAACAACGGCGGACCGGTCGCGATCTCGTGGGGCTGGCCGATCATCTCGGCGTTCATCCTCGTCATCGCGTTCTGCATGTCCGAGCTGGTGTCGGCCTACCCGACGGCCGGCGGCATCTACTGGTGGGCGTCCAAGCTCGGCGGCCCAGCGTGGGGCTGGTTCACCGGGTGGTTCAACCTCCTGGGCCTGATCGCCATCGTCGCCTCGGTCGACTACTTCGCCGGTCAGTTCCTCGGGGTGATCCTCGGCCTCTACAACGTCGACATCCTGGGGTTGAACTTCGGCGACAGCCTGCACGGGCTGAGAGAGACGTTCATCCTCTTCGCGCTGATCCTCAGCCTGCACGTGCTCATCAACATCCGTGGCAGCCACCTCGTCGCGATGTTCAACGGCATCTCCGTGTGGTGGCACGTCCTCGGTGTCGCGGTCATCGTCGTCGTCCTGATCTTCGCGCCGAGCAAGCATGCCAGCGTGGACTTCGTCTTCACCCACACCATCAACAACTCCGGCTTCAGCCACGGGATGTTGTGGTTCTACGTGCTGCCGCTGGGGTTCCTGCTCACGCAGTACACGATCACCGGCTTCGACGCCTCGGCGCACATCTCCGAGGAGACCCACGGCGCCGCCGAATCGGCACCGAAGGGGGTTTGGCGCTCGGTCTTCTACTCCGCGGTCATCGGCTACGTCGTGCTGTTGGCGATCACCTTCGCCGCCAGCAACGAGAAGGCCGTCACCGAGGGCGGCGGCGCCGTGTTCGCGGTGTTCGAGTCCTCGATGGGCAGCGGTTGGGTGAAGCTCATCCTCATCATCGCCGTCATCGGGCAGCTGTTCTGCGGCATGAGCTGCATGACCAGCGCGTCGCGCATGATGTACGCCTTCAGCCGCGACGGTGCCGTCCCGGGCTGGCGGATCTGGAGCCGCGTCAATGACAACGGCGTCCCGTTCAACGCGGTGATCGCCGTCGCGTTCCTGGCGCTGATCCTCACGCTGCCGGCGCTCAAGGGCAACAAGGACGGCCTGACCGTCGCGTTCACGGCGGTGGTGTCGATCGGGGTGATCGGGTTGTACATCGCCTACGCCATCCCGATCTACCTGCGCTGGCGGATGGGCAGTGCCTTCGTGGCCGGGCCGTGGACGCTGGGCAACAAGTACAAGTGGATGAACCCGCTCGCGGTGGTCGAGGTCATCGTCGTCGTCATCGTCTACTTCAACCTGCCCTTCGCCTCGGCCGGCGTGCCGTTCAAGAAGGGCTTCGACTGGTCGCTGTTCAACTACACCCCGCTCGTCACCGGCGGCGTGTTCATCGCGGTCGGCATCTGGTGGCTGGCGGTGGCGCGGCACACGTTCACCGGCCCGCGGCAGACGCTCACCGAGTTGGAGGCGGAGCTGGAGCAGGGTGGCCCCGCCGACCCGCCCGGAGGTGCCACGGCGGCACCCGCCGGGGCCTGAGGGTGACGGAGACCCTCGAGGTCCTGGAGCCCGCCACCGAGCAG
>JAOPZG010000093.1 GCA_025964215.1 Conexibacter sp. | reverse complement strand
GGCCGGCCAGCGCGACGCGTGGCCGGTCCTCCAGCGCGTGGCGCAGCGGCCCGTCGCCGACGAAGGTCAGCGAGCCGCGGCCGAGGCGCGCGAACGCGTCGGCCAGCCGCAGGACGTTCTTGCGCTCGACCAGCGAGCCGACGCAGAGGAAGCGCGGGTGCTCGCCGGCGGTCCACGCGGCGGGCGCGACGCCCGGGGTGAACTGCGCGAGGTCGACGCCGAGGTCCACGACCTCGCACGCGAGCCCGGCGTAGTGGCGCTCCAGGCGCGCGGCGAGCCAGCGCGAGCTCGCGATCACCGCGGCGGCGCCGCGCACGACCGGCCGCGTCAGCACGCGCAGCGCCGCGCGGTCGAGGTTCGCGACGTCGGTGCCGTGCGCCATCACCACGAGCGGGACGCGCGCCGCGAGCGCCGCGGCGAGCCCGGCTGCGCCGGCGGGGAAGAGGAAGTGGGCGAAGACGACGTCCGGCTCGCAGCGCCGCGCCGCGAGCACCGCGTCGGCGGTCAGCTGGGCGTACTTGGTCGGCGCCCCGCCGCGGCGCCCGATCGCCGCGACCTCGACCTCGTGGCCCTGGGCGACCAGCTCGCGGCGCAGCGGCAGCAGGAAGCTGCCGAGGTCCGGGTCGCCCGGCGTGGGCCACATCTGCGTCACGAGCAGGATGCGCATCGCCGACCAGCCTTGCACGCCGCGCGTGCGAATACCCTCTGCGGCGATGACGGAGCTGGATGCGGTCTGGGCGTTCGTCGCCGCGTTCGCCGTGGCGGCGGGCCTGACCCCGCTGACGGCCCGCTTCGCCCGCCGCGTCGGCGCCGTCGACCAGCCGAAGGCGCGCGGCCTCGGCCGCGAGTCCACGCCGCTGCTCGGCGGCCTGGCGATCTTCGCCGGCGCGCTCGTCGCCGGGCTGCTGTTCATCAACACCACGGTCCGCACGCACGACCGCTTCGTCGGGATCCTGCTCGGCGCGATCCTGATCACGCTCGTCGGCGGGCTCGACGACCGCTTCGACCTGCACCCGGCCGTCAAGCTGCTCGGCCAGGTCGCGGCGGCGATCATCCCGGTGGCCTACGGCGTCGAGGTCGGGAACATCACGCTGCCGTTCCTCGGCGCGATCGACTTCGGCTCGGCCGGCGGCCCCGTGACGGTCGTCGGCCTCGTGGCGATGATGAACGTCGTCAACTTCTCCGACGGGGTCGACGGCCTCGCCGCCGGCGTCTGCGCGATCTCCGCGGCGGCGTTCGCCGTCATCGCCTTCGACCTCGACCGCAGCCACGCCGCGATCCTCGCCGCCTGCACCGCCGGCGCGGCCGCCGGGTTCCTGGTGCACAACTTCCCGCCGGCCTCGGTCTACATGGGCGACTGCGGCGCGAACCTGCTCGGCTTCCTGCTCGGCTGCATCGCGGTCGAGGGCGCGGTCAAGACGCAGGCCGTCCTCGCGCTCGTCATCCCGCTGGTCGTGCTCGCGGTCCCGTTCCTCGACACGACCTTCGTCGTCCTCAAGCGCATGAAGTACCGGCGCAAGGTCTACGTGGCCGACGCCAACCACTTCCACCATCGCTTCAACCGGATCGGCTTCAGCGAGCGCAAGACGCTGATCTACCTGTACGCGTGGACGCTGATGCTCGGCGGCTTCGCGGTCTCGCTGCGCTTCATCCCGTACTCCAACCACCACGGCCACCTCAACTTGGGGTGGTCGGTCGTCGTCGGCCTGCTCGCGCTCGTCGTCGTCGTCGCGAGCGCCTACCTCGTCTACGTGCTGGAGATCCTCAAGCTCCGGCGCCTCAGCGCGATCCGGGTCCGCCGCCTGCGCCCCGAGGCCGAGGAGGTCGACGTCGACGCCGACGTGCGGCGCCAGATGGAGACGGGCGAGTTCGAGGCGCTGCACCGCGACTAGGCGTCGCGCCGCAGCAGCCCGTACACGGTGCCGCGGTAGATGCCGACGATCGCGTCGACCAGCTCGGCCTGGGGGATGGGATCCTCCTGGACGAGCGCCTGGTAGAAGGTGCGCTCGACCATCCAGGTCAGCGAGAAGGCGGTCGCGACCGCCGTGCCGTCGGGGAGCTGGTCCTCGATCTCGATGCGGCGCGCGGTCGCGTCGACGAAGCGCTGCAGGAGGCCGCGCCAGAACGTCGCGATGTCCTCCTCGTAGGTCGAGACCTCGACGATCGCGCGGATCAGGACGCCGTGCTCGCGGTAGAGCTCGGCGATCCGCGTGAGCGCCTCGCGGATCTCCTGCTCGGGGTCCTCGCCCTCGCCCGAGAACCAGATGTCGGCCTGGGCGTACAACAACTCCGTGACGTCGCCGGCCAGCCGCATCAGCAGGTCGCGCTTGTCGCGGAAGTAGAAGTAGAACGCGGTCCGCGAGATGCCTGCGGCCTTGGCGATGCGCTCGACGTTGAGGTCGGCGTAGGAGGAGCCGCCGGCGAGCAGCTGCTCGGTCGCCCGCAGCACCTCGGCCTGGACCTGGGCGCGCTTCGCGGTCGCCGGGCCCTCGCGATGGGCGACGGGCGACGCGGTGCGGGGCTCGTCGGCGGCCATCGACCTCCCACGATACCGGCCATCGCTTGACACCCTGTCAACCGGCACTTGACACCCTGTCAAACGGACTGCGAGGATCGCTGCCATGGCCAGCCTCCTCGAGCTCACCTCCCAGGGCGACGTCGCGACGATCAGCGACGAGTCCAAGCTGTCGCAGGTCGTCCTGATGACGCCGCAGCAGCTCTACGAGCTGTGGGAGCGCCAGCCATGGCAGACGCACACGATCGACTTCACGCAGGACCGCGAGGACTGGGCCGCGCTCAGCGACGAGGACAAGGACCACATCGTCTGGTTCCTGTCGTCCTTCTTCATCGGGGAGGAGCGCGTCGCGACGCAGTTCAACGGCCTGGTCGGCGCCTACGAGGGCCAGAGCGAGGAGGCGTTCCTGACCACGCAGCAGGTCGACGAGGCGCGCCATGCCCAGCACTTCAACAACTTCTACACGCAGGTCGTCGGCTACGACGGGAGCTTCGAGGAGCGCCTCGACCGCGCCCGCGAGGACCTCAACGACTCGTTCAAGGTCCTCTTCGACGACGTGCTGGTCGACGCCAACCGCCGGCTGCTCGCGAACCCGGGCGACATGGAGGCCAAGGTCGACTACGTGACGACCTACCACATGGTCATCGAGGGGACGCTCGCGCTGACCGGTCAGGACACGCTGACGCGCGTCTTCGAGGGCCGCGGGATCCTGCCGGGCTTCCTCGAGGGCTTCCGCAAGATCTCGCAGGACGAGCACCGCCACGTCGCCTACGGCACGTGGTTCCTGCAGCAGAAGGCGCGCCAGGACCCGGCGCTCGCGCGGCGGATCGTCAAGACGCTCCAGGAGCTGATCCCGATCGCGGCCGGCGTGCTGACCCCGCGCGGCTTCGACGTCGGCGAGGAGTACGAGATCCTCGGCGTGCGCAGCGACGAGGTCCACGGCTTCGCCTTCCAGGCGCTGACCCGCCGGCTCAAGGTCATCGGCGTCTCGCTGGCGCCGGTCGCCGAGGACCCGGTCGCCGCCTGAGCGCTAGCCTCCCGGCGCAATGCGCCGGCTCCCCATCCTGCTCGCCCTGCTCGCCGTGACCTGCGCCGTCGTGCCCGCCACGGCGGTCCAGGCGAAGGTCGCCGTCGGGATCGCCGACAACAAGTCGGACATGTTCACCGACCCGCGGTTCCAGGCGCTGAAGCTCAAGCACGTGCGCGTGATGGTCCCGTACGACGCGCTGCACGACCTCGCGCTGCGGACCTGGCTCGACGGCTGGATGGCCGGCGCGAAGGCCAACCACCAGACGCCGCTGGTGACCTTCGACCGCTCGCGCAAGCGCACCTCGCACAACCCGTCGGCCGCGCAGATGGCGACCTCGCTGAAGGCCGTGCGCGAGCGCTACCCCTTCGTGAAGGAGTTCGCCACGTGGAACGAGGCGAACATCAACAAGAAGCCGGAGACCGTCGCGCGCTGGTGGCTGGCGATGCGCAAGGCGTGCCCGACCTGCACGATCCTCGGCGCCGACCTGCTCGACCGCAACAACGTCGGCACGTGGGCGCAGCGCTTCGTCAAGGCGGCCAAGCGGACCCCGAAGGTCTGGGGGCTGCACAACTACACCGACGCCAACACCTGAAGACGACCGGCACGCGCAAGCTGCTGAGCGCGGTCAAGGGCGACGTCTGGTTCACCGAGACCGGCGGCGTCGTCTCCCGCAACAACGGCTCCGGGATCAAGTTCCCCACCGGCGCGACGCACGCGGCCAAGGCCACCAAGTTCGTCTTCTCGACGCTGGCGAAGCTGAGCCCGCGCGTGCGGCGCGTCTACCTCTACCACTGGAACACGGGCGTCGGCTCGAGCACGACGAGCAAGAGCGACCACGCCCGCACGTGGGACTCGGGCCTGATCGGCCCCGACGACAAGCCGCGGCCCTCGCTCGCGGTCCTGCAGGCGCTGCTCGGCGTCCGCCCGTCGTGAAGGCCGGTTAGCCGTACTTGCCATTTCCGGGGGGCCGCGATACGGTCTCCGGACTTCTCCTACATCAAGGAGGAGGGACCAGCATGCGCACCGCTCGACGAGACATCCTTCCCACGCAGCCCAAGGCGACCTCCACGGTCGTCTCCGGTCTCCGTGGCCGCTCTCCGTCGTCGCTCGCGCGCTAGGTCGTTCTCACCAGTCCGCGGGCGTCCATCGCCCGCAGGACTCCTCGCCTCAGCTCGAGGCCCGCAGTCTCAACGGCGGTGGCCCCTTCCCGATCCACTCGAAGGAGCACCACCACCATGCAGTTCCAGTTGCACCGCGAGTACGTCAAGGCCGCCGCTCCGCGCCCCGACGCCACGGCGCGTCACGTAGCGCAAGAGCACCACGCACAACCTCCCCCCAGACGGACACGCGCGCGCGTCGCGCGCGTCCTGGCCGGGGCGGCCCAGCGCGTCGACCGCGAGTCGGCGCGCCGGGCGCTGGCCTAGCCGCATCCCCTGACCCCTCGACTCCCCGGAGCCTGGCGGCGGGGCGGGATCATCCCGCCTCGCCGACGGGTACCTTCACAGGGCGATGGACCTGGGGAACCTGAACGACCGGGAGCCGTTCACGACGCTCGACGGCTCGACGATCCGCGAGATCGCGGGCCGCGTGACGCTGCCCTCCCGCAACCAGAGCCTGGCCGAGGCGACCGTCCCGGCCGGCGGCTCCACGACCGCGCACTACCACCCGGTCTCCGAGGAGCTCTACTTCTTCACCGCCGGCCGCGGCCGCCTGCGCGTCGCGGGCGAGTGGCGCGCCGTCGGCCCCGGCGACTGCGCGGTCCTGCCGCCCGGCGTCGAGCACAAGCTCGAGAACCCCGGCGCCGAGCCGCTCGTCCTGCTCTGCTGCTGCTCGCCGCCGTACTCCCACGACGACACGGTCCTGACCGAGGAGCCCGTCGCGGTCCCGTGAGGCGTCCGGGCCCGCTCCGCCTGCTCGTCGCGCTCGTCGCGGCGCTGCTGCTCGCTCCGGCCTCCGCGAGCGCGCTCGTCGTCGGCATCGCCGACCAGAAGCCGGACATGTTCGGCGACCCGGTCTTCCAGAAGCTCGGCGTCTCCTACTCGCGGCTGGCCGTCTCCTGGGACGCGATGGAGCATCCGTGGGAGCAGCAGGAGGTCGACACCTGGCTCGACGACGCGCGCGCCGCCGGCGTCACGCCGCTGATCGGCTTCGGCCACTCGCGCGTGAACCGGCGCCAGCTCCCGACGCCGTCGCGGTTCAAGTACGACTTCCGCCTCTTCCGCGCGCGCTACCCGTGGGTCGACACGTTCGCCACGTGGAACGAGGCCAACCACTGCGGCGAGCCGACCTGCCACCGCCCGCAGCTCGTCGCCGCGTACTACCGCTCGCTCCGGCGGGAATGCCCCACGTGCACCATCTTGGCCGCCGAGACGTTGGACATGCCCAACATGGGGAGCTGGATCGACGCCTTCCAGAAGCACCTCGGCCCGCGCGACGTCCCCCGCTACTGGGGGCTGCACAACTACATCGACGCCAACCGCCTGCGCACGAGCGGGACGCGCACGATGATCAAGCACGCCAAGGGCCAGATCTGGTTCACCGAGACCGGCGGGATCGTCGACCGCCACAACAAGTCGAAGGTCGGCTTCCCGGAGTCGGCGGCGCACGCGGCGGTAGCCACGCGCTGGGTCTTCGACGATCTCGTCCCGCTCAGCCGGCGGATCACGCGGGTCTACCTGTACCACTGGAACGCGGTCCGCGGCGACAACTGGGACTCGGGCCTGGTCGACCCGCGCGGCAAGGCGCGGCCGGCGCTCGCGGTCGTGCGCAACGTGCTGCGCGCC
>JAOPZG010000055.1 GCA_025964215.1 Conexibacter sp. | reverse complement strand
CCTCGAAGAGGATGTGCTTGTTCTCGTCGAGCGCGCGCCACGCGAGGGCGGACGTGTCGGCGATGTGCTGCTCGAGGCGGTGGCCGTAGGTGAGGTACTCCTCGGTCATCGCCTGGAGGTCGATCTCCTTGGCGAAGGGGCGCAGCGACTGGCGCTTGGGCTCCAGCGCGGCGGCGATCTTCTTCTTCAGGATGCGCTCGTCGAGCATGTCCTGCACGCGGATGCCGACGCGCGAGGCCTTGTCGGCGTAGGCCGGGCCGATGCCCCGCTTGGTCGTGCCGATGAGGTTCTTGCCCAGCTTCTGCTCGCCCTCCATGTCGAGGAGCAGGTGGTAGGGCATGATCAGGTGCGCGTTGGCGCTCAGCTTGAGGCCGCTGACGTCGACGCCGCGGGCGCGCAGGTCGTCGATCTCGGTGCAGAGGACGGCCGGGTCGACGACGACGCCGTTGCCGATCACGCACGTGCGGCCGGGGTAGAGGATCCCGCTCGGGATCAGGTGGAACTTCCAGGTCTCACCCGCGTGGATGATCGTGTGGCCCGCGTTGTTGCCGCCCTGGAAGCGGACGACGACGTCTGCGTGCTCGGCGAGGAGGTCGATGACCTTGCCCTTGCCTTCATCGCCCCACTGGGCGCCGACGATCACGGTTCCTGGCATTTCTTCGGGAAGTGTAGGGGGCGGGGAGGGCTACGCCGCGCGCTGCAAGCCGAGGAACCGCGGGTACTCGCCCTGGAACGTCAGCGGGATGTCGCCGAGACCGCCGTTGCGGTGCTTGGCGATGATCAGGTCGGCCTCGCCCGGGCGGTCGGTGTTCTCGTTGTAGTACTCGTCGCGGTAGATGAACATGACGAGGTCGGCGTCCTGCTCGATCTGGCCGGACTCGCGCAGGTCGGAGAGCATCGGGCGCTTGTCGGTGCGCGACTCGACGCCGCGGGAGAGCTGCGAGAGCGCGATCACCGGGACCTCGAGCTCGCGCGCGAGGATCTTCAGGCCACGCGAGATCTCGCCGATCGCCTGCACGCGGTTGTCGGTGCGCGCGTCGGTGCGCAGCAGCTGGAGGTAGTCGACGATGATCATCCCGAGGCCGCCGTACTCGGCCATCGTCTGCTGGTGCAGCCGCCGCGCCTTGGCGCGCACCTCGAGGATCCCGATGTCCGAGGAGTCGTCGACGTAGAGCGGCGACTTGTCGTAGCGCGCCGCCGTCTCCAGCACGCGCTTCCACTTCCGCTCGTCCTTCAACCGCCCCTTGCGCAGGTCATCGCCCTTGATCGACGCCTGCGAGGCGATGAACCGCTGGGCCAGCTCGGACTCCGACATCTCCAAGCTGAACAGCGCCACCGGCCGCGGGCGGTCGGGGTGCAGGGCGACGTTCTCGGCGAAGTTGGTGACCAGGGCGCTGTTGTGGACGACGACGTCGTTGGCGACGAAGTTGTGGTCGCCGGGGACCTCGATGTCGTAGGTCTCCTGCTCGCCGATCGGCTCGATCGCGGCGATCTCGTCCCACCACACGTCGGCCTCCGCGAGCTGCCGCAGCGGCGGGGCGTCGAGCGCCTCGGCCAGCTGCGCGAGGCGCGGTCGCGACAGGCCGCGGGAGCCCACGTGCCAGTTGTGGCTCTCTTGGTAGCCGGCGGCGGCGCTGACGGCGCGCCAGGGCCGGTCGCCCTTCGCGGCGGCGACGAGCGCCCAGCCCTCGGGCGGGATCGTGTCGACGTTGGTCTTCGAGCGCACCGTGGCGAGGCCGTCGAGGAGGCGGACGCGTGCGGCCGTCTTGCCGACCACGGGGATCTCGTCGAGGAAGCGGCGCAGGTCCTCCTGGCCGGTGACGAGCACCTCCCACGCGGTCTTGTCGGTGCCCTCGTAGATCGGCCGCGGCAGCTTGCGGATCTTCGCGACGATCCCGAGCCGCAGCAGCAGGTGCTGGACGTCGTCGGCGAGCCGCCGGCTGATCGTCGTGTAGCCGACCTGGCGCAGGCGCTCTGCGGCGTGGATGTGGCCGTCGCATGAGTAGAGGACGCTCAGGAAGCGGGCGATGCGCTCGTCGTCGAGGCCGAAGATCGCCTCCGGGACGACCTTGTGCTCGGAGCGCTTGCCCCAGATGCCATGGCGCCGGCAGAGCTCGGTCACCGGGTTCTCGCCGGTCGTGCCGGCGCGACGCAGGCTGGCGCACGTCCCGGTGCTGTCGATCTGGACCTGCGCGCCCGCGTCGCGCGTCGCGATCTCGATCGTCTCGAGCACGGGCGAGTCTGGACCGAAGCTGAACCGCGGCGTGCGGTTGGTCAGGTTGCCGTCGGCGATCAGGCCGGCCAGGAGGACCAGCTCGAAGTCCGGCATCGTCTGCTGCTGGCCGCCTCGCGGGAGGTTCCGCGGGACCGCGATCCGATCGCCGGGGGCGAGCTCGTCGAGGCGCTTCCAGCCGCGCACGGTGAGCAGCGGGTGGTTCGCGGTCGCCTCGACGTGTCGGCCGAGCTTCGTGGCGAGGCGGAAGACCGGCTTGATGCCGCTGCGCAGCGACGCGCTGACCCGGGAGGTGCGCAGCTTGAAGTCGGGGCCGAGGGAGGCGACGAAGCACTCGGAGCCCATCTCGACGTCGCGGACGACCTCGTCGAGCCGGCGACGGTGGCCGCTCGTGGGGTCGTAGACGAGGGTCGCCCCGGTCTGGCACTTGCCCATCGACGGCCTCGCCGCCACGATGATCATGTTCCCCGGCTGGAAGCCGCCGGTGAGCTCGTCGAGCTCGTGGAAGCCCGAGGCCGTGCCGGTCATCGACTTGCCCTCGGTGGAGAGCTCGTGCCAGCGGTCGAGCTCCTCGTGGAGGACCTCGCCGACCTTGCGGAAGTCCTTCTGGCGGTCGTCGCGGCCGACCTCGAGCATCGCCTTCTCGGCCTGCTCGACGATGTCGCGGGGGAGGCCCTCGTGGTTGTGGACCGAGGACTGGATCTCGTAGGTCGCCGTGAGCAGCTTGCGCAGCAGCGACATCTCGCGGACGATCGAGCCGTAGCGGCGCAGGTTGCCGACGGCCGGGACCGCGGCGGTCAGCGCGTCGATCTCGGCGGGGCCGCCGGCGGCCTCCAGCGAGCCGCGTGCGCGCAGGTGCTCGGTGACCGTGACGACGTCGATGGGCTCGGACTCGTTGTAGAGGTCGAGCATCGACTGGTAGATGACCTGGTGGCGCTCGCGGTAGAAGTCCTCCGGCCGCAGGCCCTCCTCGATCACGTACGCGTAGTGGACCTTGTCGGAGAGCAGCACCGCGCCCAGCACGGACTGCTCGGCCTCCAGCGAGTGCGGCGGCGCGAGCGCGGCCTGGCTCGTCGAGGAGCCGGAGGACTCCTGGTCGTAGTCGTATTCGAACGTCGTCACCGGACGATCGAAGGTACCGCCCCCTTCGGCGGCGCCTCCGCGAAGTTCCCGCACTTTGGGGCCGGACTTAGCGACCATCGGTCGCTTGACGAGCGACGGCGCCCTTGCGGGCGCCGTCGGCGAAGCGGGTGGTGCGCGGCTGGTTAGGCCTCGGAGACCATGACCTTGACGGTCGCGGTGACGCCGTCGGAGATCTCGAGGACGACCTGGTAGGTGCCCACGTTCTTGATCGGGTCGTCGAGGTGGATCTTGCGGCGGTCCACGTCGATGCCGCGGGCCTCCTTGATCGCCTCGGCGATGTCCTGGGTGGTGACCGAGCCGAACAGGCGACCGTCCTCGCCGGCCTTCTGCGAGATCGTGAGGACGGTCTTGTTCAGCTGCTCGGCCTGCTCCTGCGCCTGGCCAATGCGGGCCGCGGTCGCCTTGTTGTAGGCGTCCTGGGTCCGGCGGGCCTCGTTGAGGGCGCCCTTGGTCGCCGGAGCGGCGAGCTTGCG
>JAOPZG010000025.1 GCA_025964215.1 Conexibacter sp. | reverse complement strand
CGCCGGCCCGTCGTCACGCGGCGGCGGCTGGCCGTCGCTCTCGCCGCGCAGGATCGCGGCGACCTCCGCCAGGCTGCCAGCGCCATAGACGCCGAGGCCGTCGACCAGCGCGGCCTCCCGTCCGTGCACGGCCGGCAGCACCAGCCCTTCCAGCCCCGCCGAGGCAGCACCCTCGGCCACCGCGAGCACGCCGCGGCACGGCCGCAGCTCCCCGCCCAGCGCCAGCTCGCCGAAGACCGCGACGCGCTCCAGCACCTCGGTCGGGAGCTGACCGCCCGCCGCGAGGACGCCGCAGGCGATCGCCAGGTCGAAGCCCGGCCCCTCCTTGCGCAGCGCGGCGGGCGCGAGGTTGACCGTGATCCGGCGGGCCGGGAACTCGAACCCGGAGTTGAGGATCGCCGAGCGGACGCGCTCGCGCGCCTCCCGCACCGCGCGGTCGCCGAGGCCGACGATCGTGAACGCGGGCAGCCCGGGTCTGATGTCCACCTCGACGGTGACGCGGCGGCTCTCGACGCCCTGGATCGCGAAGGTGGTGACGTGGGCCAACATGCCCCGCGAAGCTACGGGCGCTCAGACGACACGGGACGCGCAGATCGCAACGATCCTGCGCAGCGACTCCTACAACTCGCGCGCGAGCGGCGTCACACGCGTTACCGGTGACGCGCGCGCACGATGATCACGCGCACGCGCTGACCCTTGGCGACCGCGAGCCGCAGCGTCGCGCGCGAACGCAGCGCCACCGCCTTCGAGCACGGCGCGCGCTCGCGCGCCGGCGGACGCGCCAGGCAGACCCAGGCGCGCAGCTTCCACGCCGGCGCGTGCGCGGCGCGCCGCAACGACACGCGGACGCTCCGATCGCGCTTCGCGGCGACCCCATGAACAACGCGCGCAGCCGCCGCATGCACCGAGGACAACGCCCCAACGCCCGCCGTCGCCAGCGCCACCCCACTCGACGTCCGCACGACACCGCGCGACCCCGCCGCCAGCGACGAGAGCCCCACGCTCGCCGAGCGCACCGGCCCGAGCCACGCGGGCGCCCACGCGACGACGGTCCCGCCCGGCCCCGTCGCGGTCTCCGAGCCGCGCATCATCGCGCCGGCGTCCGCGTCGTCCAGCACGTAGGAGCCCGCGCCCGCGGTTCCCAGCGACGCGCAGCGCGGGTTGCAGCGCCAGAACTCCAGCACCTTCGACGTGATCTCGGTCGCCGCGTTCCACGCGCCCGGCATCAGCGTCAGCGTCTTTCCGACCTCCGCGCGCCCCGGCACCGTCAGCCGCGGCGTGTTCTGGATCCCCGGCAGCGCGGGCTTCACGATCGCCGTCGCGGGCGTCGTCGCCGTCACCGAGCCATCCGCGTTGGTCGCGGTGTGGACCACGCGCAACCGCACCCGAGCGTCCGCGAGCTGCAGCTTGTAGGACTGGTTGTGCGCGCCGGCGATGTCGGCGCAGGCCGTCCCCGTCGCGGTGCAGCGCTGCCACTGGAAGGCGTAGCGCGTGTCCGCGGTCGTGTGCCAGGTCGAGCGCTGGACCTGGATCGTCTGCGGCACCTGCATCGTCCCGGAGATCGCGCCGGTGACCACCAGCTGCGGGAGCACCGCGACGACGACGGCGGTCGGCGTCGCCAGGACCGTCGTCGATCCCTCCGTGTTGGTCGCCGTGGCGGCGATCGTCACGGTCGAGCCGACGTCGGCCGTCGTCAGCACGTAGTTGGTGTGCGTCGCGCCCGGGATCGGCGTGCAGCTCGTGCCCGCGCTGTCGCAGCGCTGCCACGCATAGGAGAGGCTCGTCGGGGCGTAGGCCCAGGTCCCGGCCCGTGCGACGAGGTTCTGCGCCCGCGCCGCGAAGCCCGTGACCTGCGGCAGGACGCCCGCGACCGGCACCGGCTGGTCGTCGACCACCGACGGGTCGCTGACCGCGCTGTTGCTGCGTCCGGGCGAGGTCACGAGCTCGCGGACGACCAGCGCGTGGCCCTTGTCGGCGACCGCGACCTTGTAGTTCTGCTGCGCGGCGCCGACGATGTCGGCGCAGCTCGTGCCGTCCGTGTCGCAGCGCTGCCACTGGTAGCGCTCGGTCAGTGTCGGCACGCTCCACAGGGCGGGGACGGCGCGCACGGTCTGGGCGACCTGCACGGTGCCGCCGATCGTCGGCGCGCTGCTGAGCGTCAGCGCGCGGCCGGCGACGTCGGCGGTGAAGGCCGAGGTCGCCAGCGTCGAGACGGCGGCCGCGGTCCCCGTCACCCGGACGGCCATCGCGTGGCCGACGTCGCCGCCGGTCAACGCGTAGGTCGGCCCCGAGCCGACGGTCACGCAGCCGCCCAGGGTGCTCGCGCCCGACGGGCAGCGGACCCACTGGTAGGTGAACGTGGCGTAGGACGGCGTCCAGGCGCCGGGCGCGATCGAGAGGACGCCGGTGTCCTGGAGCGTGCCGGTCGGCGCGACGATCGTGCTCGGCGGGATCGGCGGCGCGACGACGGTGGCGGTCGCCGCCGAGTAGCCGACGCCGTCGCCGTCCGCGTTGGTCGCCGTGACCTTCGCCCGGACGCTGGTGCCCGCGTCGGCGCTCGCCAAGGTGTAGGTGTTGGACGTCGCCCCGGCGATGTCCGTGTAGACGCCGGAGACGCGCCGCTGCCACTGGTAGGCGACGCTCGCCGCCGCGGGGTTCCAGCCGCCGTCGGAGGTCGTGAGCTGGTCGCCGACGCGCGAGCCGCCGCTGAGGCGCGGCGCGGTGCTGCTGCCCGGCGTCGCGGCGACGACGGTGACGGTCGGCGCGGAGGCGACGGTGCTCGACCCGTCGTCGTTGGTCGCGGTGACCTCGACGCGGACCGTCGCGTCGACGTCGGCCACCGCCAGGACGTAGGCGGCGCTCGTCGCGCCGGAGATGTCGGCGAAGCCCGAGCCGGTGTCGCGCTGCCACTGGTAGCCGAAGGTCGCGCCGGCCGGCGTCCACGTCCCGGCCGAGGCGGTCAGCGTGAACGTGCGCTTGGCGGTCCCGGCGATCCCGGGCGAGCCGTGGTTGACCGGCGGGTCGGTGGCGACGGCCGCGGTGGCGGCGGTCGTCGCGGTCGCCGAGCCGAAGGCGTTGGTCGCGGTCACGACGACCTGGAGCGGGAGGCCGAGGTCGTCGGCGGTCGGCGTGTAGGTGGTCCCGCTCGCGCCCGTGATGTCCGCGAAGCCGGCGCCGTCGTCGCGCTGCCAGGCGAACTGGTAGCTGCTGCCGGCCGGGCTCCACGTACCGGAGTTGACCGCGAGCGGCGCGCCGCGCTTGACGGTCCCGCTGATGATCGGCAGGACGCTGTCGACCGGCACGCCGGAGGTGATCGGGCCGACGGCCGCGGAGGTCGCGGTGACCGACCCGTACGCGTTGGTCGCGGTGACACGCGCCCGGATGTGCGCGGTGACGTCGGCGGGGACGGTCGCGTGGGTCGGGGCGGTCGCGCCGGCGATGTCGGCGAAGCCCGAGCCGGTGTCGCGCTGCCACTGGTAGGCGTAGGTGCCGGCGGTCGGGTACCAGGAGCCGGCGGTGACGGCGAGGACGTTGCCGCCCTGGAGGCCCCCGGTGACGGCGGGCGCGGCGGTCGACACGGGCTGCCCGGCGATGACGGCCGCGGTGGCCGCGGAGTCGATCGGCGTGCTGCCGGCGGCGTTGGTGGCGACGACGTGGACGCGGAAGGACGCGCCGATGTCGCCGTGGAGCAGGATGTAGGTGGTGCCCGTCTCGCCGGTGACGTCGGCGAAGCCGGAGCCGGCGTCGCGCTGCCACTGGTAGGCGACACTCGTCGCCGAAGGGCTCCAGGAGCCGGAGTTGGCGATCAGCGTGTGGCCCTCGATCGGCGCGCCGGCGATGGCCGGTGCCGCGAGGCTGGCGGGCGGGCCGCTGGGCGCGAGCGAGGAGGCGTCGCGCAGGACGCTCGCG
>JAOPZG010000024.1 GCA_025964215.1 Conexibacter sp. | reverse complement strand
CGCGGCCGCGGAGCGGCTGGCGGCGGCGTACGAGCGCGTGCTGGCCGGCGCCTGCTAGGCGCGCCCGGCGCCTTCGCCTCGGGCGATGCCGCGCAGCACCGCGAGCGTCTCCGACGCGGTGCGCTCCCACGAGAACGCCGCCGCCCGCGCCCGGCCGCGCGTGCGCAGCTCCTCGGCCAGCGTTGGCTCGGCGAGCAGCCGCCGCAGCCCGTCGGCGATCGCCGCGGGGTCGTGCGGGTCGACGAGCAGCGCGGCGTCGCCGGCCACCTCGGGCAGGCTGGAGAGCGACGAGGTCAGCACCGGCGCGCCCGCCGCCATCGCCTCGAGCACCGGCAGGCCGAAGCCCTCGTAGAGCGACGGGTAGGCGAACGCCGAGGCGCCGGCGTAGAGCGCGCGCAGCTCGTCCTCGCTGACCCGCCCGAGCAGTCGGGCGCCCTGGTCGCGGGCGGCGGCGAGGATCGGCGCCGCGTCCCAGCCCGTCGGCCCGACGAGCGCGAGCACGTGGCCGCGGCGGTCGGCGGCGCTCAGCCGCGACCACGCCGCGATCAGCCGCTCGAGGTTCTTGCGCGGCTCGAGGGTCCCGACCGCCAGGACGTACGGCGCCTCCAACGACGGATGGCCGGGCGCGGCGACCGGCGCGGCGAAGCCCGGGTCGGCGGCCAGCGGGATGGTGGTGGCCTTGCTCGCGGTGCGCGGGAACAGCCGCACGAGGTCGGCGCGCGTCGCGTCCGAGATGCACGGCAGCGCGGCGGCGCGGCGCAACGCGGGACGGATCGTCGCCTGCTCGATCCGCGCCGAGCTCGTCTTCGCGTTCTCCCGGTCGACGAACGGCACGAGGTCGTAGACGACGATCGCGGTCGGGCAGCGCGTGAACCACGCGGTCAGGTAGCTGTTGGTGGACAGGAACACGTCGACCTCGCGCGAGGCCCGCGCCGCCGCGGCGACGTGCCACACGGGATCGGGCAGGCCGACGAGCCGCCACCGGAAGCGCGCGGGATCGAGGTCGCCCCAGGCCGTGCGGCCGTAGAGCACGAAGCGCGTCTCGCGCGCCGCCTCGAGCCCGGCGAGCGCGCGCAGCAGCTCGCGGACGTAGCGCCCGCGGCCCGCCGGGACCTCGGCGGCGGCGCGGGCGTCGATGCCGACCGTCAACGTCATGGCCGGCGAGGCTACTGTTCGCGTCCTTGCCGGCGGCGCCACACATCGGGCTCGACCTCCTCTACCTCGCCCCCGGCGACACCGGCGGGATGGAGACCTACGCCCGCGCGCTCGTGCCGCTGCTGCCCGACGCGATGCCGGACGCCCGCTTCACGGTCTTCGCCGGGCGCGAGCTGGCGCAGGAGTGGCGCGCCGCGCCGTGGGATCCGCGGATCCGCCTGGTGGCGCTGCCGGTGAGCTCCGCGACGCGGATCGTGCGCACCGCGGCGCAGCAGACCGTCGTGGCGGGCGCGGCGCTGCGCGCTCGGGTCGACCTCCTGCACTCGCTCGGCAACATCGCGCCGCTGGCGGGCGTGCCGCGGCGCGTGGTGACGGTGCACGACGTGATCTTCCTGCGCCATCCGGAGACCACCAGCGGCTTCCTGACCGCCGGGATCAAGGCGCTCGTGCCGGCGGTCGTGCGGCGCGCGACGCGGATCGTCGCGGACTCCGAGGCGACCGCGAGCGACCTCGACACGCTGCTCGGCGTGTCGCGGTCGAAGATCGACGTCGTGCCCTTGGGTCCGGGCGCGCCGTCGTCGGTGGCGCCGATGGCGGAGGCGGAGCTGCGCGCGTCGCTCGGGCTGGGCGAGCTGCCGCTGGTCCTCAGCGTCTCCGCGCGCCGGCCGCACAAGAACCTCGCGCGGTTGATCGAGGCGATGGCGCTGGTGCCCGGCGCGGCGCTCGTGCTGCCGGGGTATCCCAGCCCGTTCGACGACGAGCTGCGCGAGCTGGCGGCCGCCGCGGGCGTCGCCGACCGCGTGCACTTGTGCAGCTGGGTCGGCGACGCGGAGCTCGAGGGCCTCTACCGCTCGGCGACCTGCCTGGCCTTCCCGTCGCTGGCCGAGGGCTTCGGCCTGCCGGTGCTCGAGGCGATGGTCCGGTCGCTCCCGGTCGCGTGCTCCGCGGTCAGCGCGCTGCCCGAGGTCGCCGGCGACGCCGCGCTCCTCTTCGACCCGCACTCCACCGAGGCGATCGCGGGCGCGGTCCGGACGCTGCTGGAGGACGGCGCGCTGCGCTCGCGGCTGGTGCAGCGCGGGCTCGTCCAGGCCGCGCGCTTCTCGTGGGAGCGCACGGCGCGCGACACGGTGGCGTCGTACCGGCGGACGCTCGCCGGCGCCTAGTAGGCGTCGAAGTCCAGGAACTCCCAGCGCGCGATCGACGGCGCCGGGGCGCCGGTGGCGAGGTCGCGGTAGATGAAGTTCAGCGGTGACGGGCGGAGGCGGTCGGGGAGGGGGAGGCCGCGAAGGGCGAGGTGGGTGTTGACGCCGGCGTGGAGCGCGACGGGTGCGCGGTGGGCGAGGCAGGCGGCGCGGACGAGGGCGCGGACGGTCGCCGAAGGGACGTCGGCGGCGGCGAAGACGGCGAGCAGGACGGCGACGCGTGCGGGGCCGCGGCGGTCGAGGGTGCTGACGGCCAGGACGCCGGGGCCGTGGTGCAACGTGTAGGACGTGCCCGGGCGGGCGAGGCGCCAGGCGAGGCGGTCGCGGGTCCAGCGCGTGGTCAGGCCGGCGGCGGGCGTGGCCAGGACGGCGTCGAGGTCGTCGCGGTCCAACGCGCCGGGCGCGTTCGCCGCGACGCTGCGCACGCCGGCGCGGCCGCCGGGCACGGGGACCAGCACGGTCGCCGGGAGCTGCGTGACCAGCGCGAACTCCAGGCGCCGCACGAAGCCCGGCGTCGAGTTGGCGTTCGCGACGCCCACCACGACGTCGACGCCACGCTCGCGGGCCAAGGCATAGGTGTCGTTCGCCAGCCGTGTGAACACGCCGCCGCCGCGGGCGCGCTCGTGGACCGCGGTGTTCAGCGACAGCGCGCCCGGCCGCGGCGCGCCGTCGACCGAGAGCTCGACCGGGACGATCGCGTAGTGCCCCGCGCGGCCCGCGTCGTCGTCGAGGTTGACCTCCACGACCGGGCCGAACGGCGACTCGTCGTAGAGCCAGCGCAGGTAGGCGAGATCGCCCGCGCCGGCGCCCGGGAACGTCTCCTCCAGCAGCCCGGAGGTCGCCTCGATCCGGTCGCTCATGCGACCACCGGCAGCTTCGCGCGGTCCAGGCCCTGGACGACCGACCACAGCGAGGGCCCCGCGCCGCCGGCGGCGTCGATCGCCTTGACGATCCGCTCGAACGTCTTGCCGCGCCGCGCGTGGAGGATCCTCGCCGTCACGTAGCCCGCGTACGGCGGCACGAAGAACGGCTCCTCGGCGTCAAAGTCGAAGGGATGGCAGTAGATCCAGGCGCAGCCGACGCTGGCGCCGAGGCGCCGGGCGGCCTGGGACATGACCGGCCCGGGCATGTAGCGCAGGTACACGCCGCCGAGCGGCGGGATCGACGCGCGGCCACGG
>JAOPZG010000525.1 GCA_025964215.1 Conexibacter sp. | reverse complement strand
AACGCCGTGAACGGCTGGCACACCTTCTCATTTCGCTCAATCCTGCGAGTGAGTTGCTCGCGCGGGGATCGAGGCGCACCGCGCCCGCGGTCGCGGCGCCGGCGCGCCGGCGTGGGGCGGGGGCCTGTGGCTGCCGGAGTGCGCGCACGCGCCCTGGCTCCACCCGCTGCTGGAGGAGGCGGGCGTCCACGCGACGTGCGTCGACCTCACCGACGTCCTGCCCGGCGTGCTCACCCCGCTGGCGACGACCGACGGCCCGCTGCTCGTGCCGATCGACCGGGACGCCATCGAGCTCGTGTGGAGCGACGGCGGCTACCCGGCCGGCGGCGCCTACCGCGACTCGCACCGCAGGACCATCCACCACCACCATCCCTGGGCCAACGACGGTGCGGTCTACGACCGCGACCGGGCGCGCGCGCAGGCGGCGGCCGACGCCCGCGACTTCGTGGCGCGCGTCGCGGCGCGGACGGACACTGGCGGGTTGTCGGTCTGCGCGCTGGACACCGAGCTGCTCGGCCACCACTGGTACGAGGGGCTCGACTGGCTCGCGGCCGTGCTGGAGGAGGCGCCGCGCGCGGGGCTCGAGCTCGTCGGCCTCGACGCGGCGCTGCACGACACGCCGGTCGTCGCCGCGCCCGACGACCTCCCGGCCACGAGCTGGGGGACGCCGCGGACGCTCTGGACGTGGGACGGCCCGCAGGTCGAGGAGCTGGCGTTCGCGACGCGCGCGGCGGAGCTGCGCACGGTCGCCGCGAGCGTCCGCGGCGGCGCGGATCCGCGCGCGGTCCGCGAGCTGCTCGCGCTCCAATCCAGCGACTGGTCGTTCCTCGTGACCCGCGACATCTCCGGCCCGTACCCGAGCGAGCGGGCGGCCGGCCACCTCGCGGCCCTCGACGCGGCGCTGGCGGATCCGGGCGCCTCGGAGCCGTCCGTACGGGCGCTCGCGCCCTTCGCGGACCCCGCGATGCTGCTCGTTCCGTGAAAATCGTTCGGGACTGAAGCGACATCGCGCGGCTTTCTGTCCGCGCGATGACGATGATGTCCCCCATGGACGGCGTGCACGCGCAGCCTATCCCGCTCTCGGTCGACGAGCGGCACACGCTCTCGGCCTTGGCCGAGCACGCCCTCGAACCCGCGGGCGAGCGCCTCGTGCTCGCCGCGCGCCACGGGGGCTCCGGCACGGGCGTCGCCGAGTGCATCCGCGACGTCGCCGAGGAAGCCGAAGCCCTCGCGCGCATCTTCGAGTCCGCCCAACACGGCGCCATCGACGTCGCCGACCCCCTGCTCCGCACCTGGCTGGCGCGCCGCCGCGACGCGCTCCTCGCGCTGCTGCGCGACGACCGCGCCGCCCTCTACGACTCGCTGGCCGTCCGCCACACGACGGCGTCTCCCGACGAGGAGCCGGCCATCGCCCAACGCTGGCGGCTGGTCGACGAGGACCTCGAGGAGCTGGCGTTGGTCGCTCGGCTGTTGTCCGACGCGCTGGGGTGAGCTCGGCGGTGGTGCGGGGCGGGGCTGGCCGGGCGTCATCTCCGTGTCGCTCGCCACCTCCGCTCCGCGTCGCGCGCGGCCGTCTCGAGGTTGGGCGTCGTGTGACGGGTGTGCGCTGCTTGTGGTGCTCGGTGCGTGTGGGCATCGAACGGCGCGCATGACGTCTGCGCGTCGGTTGCGACGACACGGATTGACGCCATGGCTGCGGCCGCGTCGCGCCGCCAGCCTGCTGCGCCAGCCCGGAGGCCGAGGGCGCACGGGCGTGGCCCGGACGCCTTTGGCGAAGCGGGGATGCGTGATGTCCTCATCCGCGCGGAACGGTTGCGCGCGGCGTTCGGTGCCCACGCGGTCCTCCACTCGTCACGAGCCATAGCCACGACCACAGCGACGCGGTGCAGACCGGCTAGCGCGTAGTGAGCACGGTGAGGACGTCACGCAGCGCCGCCGACCACCAACGCCCCACGCCGAAGCACCGACAGCGAAGGCTCAGGCCCAGCGGAGAGACCGCGGCGACTCGCGCATCCGCAGCACGCGCGCAGGTGCTCCCGCGACCACCGCGTCCGACGGGATGTCCTTGGTGATCACCGTGTTGGTGCCGATCACGGAGTTGTCGCCCACGGTCGCGCCGCGGAGGAAGCAGGCGCCGTAGCCGACCCAGACGTTGTGGCCCACGCGGACGTCGCGCTTGTAGATGCCCTGGAGGCGGATCGGGCGCTCGACCTCGACGACGCCGTGGTCGAAGTCGATCAGCATCACGCGGTCGGCGATGATGCACTCGCGGCCGATCGAGACGTGCTGGAAGGCGGAGATCGTGCACTCCTGGCCCATCACGGTCTTCGCGCCGATCGAGCACTCGCCCTCGTGGACGCGGATCTTGCAGCCATGGCCGAGCCAGGACCAGCGGCCGAGGTGGAGCGTCGCGTCCTTGCCGACCTCCAGCGAGACGCCCGGGCAGATGAACGCGAGGCCGTCGAGCTTCAGCCGGCCGCGCAGGCGCAGCTTCCAGTAGGCGAGGCGGGCGATCAGCCGCGCGTACTCGACGCTGACCATCCCGTTGCGCCGCGCGAAGCGCCACAGCGCGAGCGGGCCGCCGGACAGCGGCGGCGGGTCGCTCCGGAGGTGGAGCGGCGGGGCGGGCGGGGACGCGATCGTGGTCGGGGACAGGATCGGTTCCACGTCCGCGGAGGCTAGATGGTTGCTGCGAGATTCGCGCGGTCGTGCGCGATCCCGCAGCAATCATCTCGCGCTCAGGCGGCCGCCGGCGTTCGCTCGCCG
>JAOPZG010000518.1 GCA_025964215.1 Conexibacter sp. | reverse complement strand
CGCGGGCCGCCGCGCGACGGCGGCGCCCACCCAGGCGCTGCGCCGGCGGCTCGACGAGCGCGGCACCGTGCAGGCGCGCGTCCTGGCGACGCGCTCGGAGAGCACGGGCGCCGGGGCCCAGCTCGCGCTGGAGCTCGCCAAGCTCGGCGCTGAGGCGAAGATCGAGCGCCGCTCCCAGCGGCTGCTCGCCGCGACCTCGCGCGGGCTCGACGGCCAGTGGATCACGCGGACGGACTGCGTGGCGTGAGGACGGCGACGATGCGCGAGGCGCCCATGCCGTCGGGCCCGTGTGCGAACATACGTTCGTGTCGTCGTACGTCGAGCTCCACTGCCATTCGGCCTTCTCCTTCCTGGACGGCGCCTCGCTCCCCGAGGAGCTGGTCGTGGCCGCGCTGGACCGCGGGCACCACGCGCTGGCGCTCACCGACCACAACTCGGTCTCGGGGTCGATGGAGTTCGCGCAGGCCGCGACGTCGCTGGGGCTCCACGCGATCCACGGGGCGGAGGTGGACCTCGTCGACGCGGCCTCGGCTCGCGAGCAGCGGGAGGCCGCGCTGCTCACCGACGAGGAGCGCGCGGCGCGCTGGACGCGGCACGTGACGCTGCTGGTGCGCGACGGGATCGGCTGGCGCAACCTCTGCCGCCTGCTCACGCGGGCGCACGCCCACACGCGGGAGTCGCCCGGCCGGCGACGCGTGCTCACGAGCGTCGACGACCTCGCCGAGCACGCCGAGGGGCTGGTCTGCCTGTCGGGCTGCGCCGAGCGCGGCGTGCACGACGAGCCGACCGCCCGCGCGCTGCTCGCGGCCTTCGGGCGCGACGCGTTCCGGATCGAGCTGCAGCGCCCGTTCCACCGCGAGGACCGCGCGCGCAACCGTGAGCTGGCCGAGCTCGCGCACCGGCTCGGCGTGCCGTGCGTGGCGACCGGCGACGTCCACGCGCACGAGCCGGCGCGCGCGCGGCTGCAGGACGCGTTCGTGGCGATCCGCGAGCACACGACGCTCGATGCCTCCGAGCCGCTGCGGCGCGGCAACCACACGCACGTGCTCGCCTCGCCGGCGGCGATGGCCGCGCGCTTCGAGGACCATCCCGACGCGGTGGCCGAGACCGCGCGCCTGGCGGCGACGCTCGTCTTCGACCTCACCGCCGACCTCGGCTACCGCTACCCGGGCGCCGAGGAGGACGGGACTGAGCGCCGCCTCGCCGAGGTCTGCGACGGATTCTTCGACCTCCGCTACCCGGTGGGCAGCGGCCTGCGCGCGCAGGCGACGGCGCGGCTGGACCAGGAGCTCGCGCTGATCCGCGACCTCGGGCTGTCGGGGTTCTTCCTGCTGCACCACGAGATGCTCGAGCTCGCGCGCGAGGTCGCGGCGGAGGTCCGCGGCGGCGCCACGGCCCGCGGGCTGCTGCCGCCGGGGCGCGGCCGGGGCTCCTCGGTCTCCTCGATCGTCTGCTACCTCACGGGCCTCTCGCACGTCGACCCCATCGGGAACGACCTCCACCTCGGGCGCTTCCTCAACGCCGAGATCACGGCGCTGCCCGACATCGACCTCGACTTCCCGCGCGACGTGCGCGCGGTGCTGATCCCGCGCGTGCACGAGCGCTTCGGGCAGGATCGCTCAGCGCTCGTCGCCGCGTTCCCGACCTTCCGGGCGCGCGGCGCGATCCGCGAGCTGGGCAAGGCCCTGGGGTTGCCGCCGGGGGAGATCGAGCGGGTCGCGCGCTCCTCGGAGGCGTTCTCGGCGCAGACGGTCGACAAGGACATCGCGGTGGCGCTCGGCGAGGGGCGCGAGGCCGAGGGGCGCTGGCGCTGGCTGCACGAGCTGGCCGCCGAGGCCCACGGCCTGCCGCGCCACCTCAGCCAGCACTCGGGCGGGATGATCGTCGCGACGCGCCCGCTGATCGACTGCTGCCCCGTGGTGCCCGCGGCGATGGAGGGGCGCCAGATGGTGATGTGGGACAAGGACTCCTGCGGGGACGCGGGCTTCCTGAAGATCGACCTGCTCGGGCTCGGGATGCTCTCGGCCGTCGAGCGCTGCGTGGAGATGATCGCGGCGCGCCGCGGCGAGCGGGTCGACCTGTCGCGGATCCCGATGGACGACGCGGCGACCTACGAGTGCATCCAGAACGCGGAGACCACCGGCGTCTTCCAGATCGAGAGCCGCGCGCAGATGGGCTCGCTGCGGCGCACGCGCCCCGCCAACCTCGACGAGCTCACGATCCAGGTCGCGCTCGTGCGGCCCGGGCCGATCGTCGGCGGCGCGGTCAACCCCTACATCGAGCGGCTCCAGCGCCAGCGGGTCGACCAGGACTTCGTGGTGCCCTACGACCACCACTCGCTGGAGCCCGTGCTGCGCTACACGCTCGGGACGATCATCTTCCAGGACCAGGTCATCGAGGTCGCGATGGCGTTCGCGGGGTTCTCGCCGGGCGAGGCCGAGGGGCTGCGGCGGGCGATGAGCCGGAAGCGCTCGGCGGCGGCGATCGAGGCCTACCACGAGCGCTTCGTGCAGCGGGCGGTCGACGCGTGGCCCGACGTCGACGAGGAGCTCGGCGAGCGCGTGTGGTCGATGGTCAAGGGCTTCTCGGGCTTCGGCTTCCCGAAGGCGCACGGCGCGGCGTTCGGGCTGCTGGCCTACCAGTCGACCTACCTGCGCGTGCACTACGGCACCGAGTTCCTGGCGGCGCTGCTCGACGAGCAGCCGATGGGCTTCTACCCGCCGGACGCGCTGGTGCACGAGGCGCAGCGGCGCGGGATCGCGATCCTGCCGCCCGACGTCAACCACAGCGCCGCGGGATGCACGGTCGTGGAGGTCGACGGCGCGGCCGCGGTGCGCATCGGGCTCGGCTACGTGATGGGCGTGCGGGCCGACGACGTCGAGGCGCTGGTCGCGGCGCGCGAGGCGGCAGGACCGTTCACGAGCGTCGAGGAGCTGGCGTCGCGCGCGGGCGCGGGGCGGGCGGCGCTGGAGCAGCTCGCGTGGTCGGGC
>JAOPZG010000453.1 GCA_025964215.1 Conexibacter sp. | reverse complement strand
CGCGGGCGACCACCAGGACGACGCTCGAGGTCGCCCGGCCCGCCTGAGCGGCGCGCTCCGGCGGCGGAACACCGGTGTTTCAACCCCGGGCCGGCCGAGCCGATGATCCGGCAGAGTGGATGCCATGGAGCACAGCGACCCGATCCGCCTGACCCGCGGGCTCGAGTCCATCATCGACGCGGCGGCCTCGATCCTCGCGGAGGGGTCGCTCGAGGCGACGTTCGACGAGATGGCCCGGGCGCTGGAGACGATCGTCCCGTTCACGAGCCTCGCGGTCTACTCGCTCCAGGACGGCGCCCACGTCCTGCTCCCGGTCTTCGCCGTCGGCCGCTACGTCGAGGAGACGCTGGCCGGCCGGCCGCCGCTGCAGGGCAGCATCGCGGGGCGCGTCGTGATGACGCGCACGCTCACGCACTTCGAGGCGAGCACGCCGCGCGAGTCGGTCTACAAGGTCCCCGGCACGCCCGAGGACGAGCCCGAGGCGCTGGTCTGCACGCCGCTGATCGCCGGCTCGCGCGTGCTCGGGACGCTGAACGTCTGGCGCGAGGGCCGGGTCGCGCTGTTCGCCTCCGAGGAGGTCGAGCTGATCCAGCGCTTCGCGACGCTCGCCGCGTTGGCCTATGACAACGCGCACCAGCGCGAGCGCCTGAGCGAGCAGGCCCGGACCGACGAGCTGACCGGGCTCTTCAACCGCCGCCACTTCCACGAGCGCCTCGGCTCCGAGCTGGCGCGGGTGCGCCGCGGGGACGAGCCGGTCGCGCTGCTGCTGCTCGACGTCGACGACTTCAAGGCCGTCAACGACAGCCACGGCCATCCGGTCGGCGACAGCGTCCTGTGCGCGTTCGCCGACCTGCTGCGCGACGCGGTCCGCGGCGCCGACGTCATCTGCCGGACCGGCGGCGAGGAGTTCGCCGTGATCCTGCCGGGCGCCGACGAGGGCGAGGCGGTTTTGGCGGCGGAGCGGATCGTCACCGCGGTCCGCGAGGGCCACCTCGGGCCGTCGGGCGCGCTGACCGCGTCGGTCGGCCTCGCCGTCTCGCCGCAGGAGGGCGACACGGTCGCCGCGCTCTTCCGCGCGGCCGACGATCGCCTGCTCGCGGCCAAGGCGCAGGGCAAGGACCGCGCGGTCACCGGGCGCTGAGGCGCCGGCGGGTCTCGCCCCCCGGGCGAGCACCCGCGGCGGGACCTCGCCCCCTGGGCGAGCGTTCCGCATGTTGGACATGATGCCCGCCGCCCGGTAGGACTGGGGCGGTGTCCAAGGTCCGGGATCCCAAGCGGCTCAGCCTGCTCGCCGCGATCATGGGGTCGTTCGTCGTCGGCCTCGACTCGACGGTGGTCAACGTCGCGCTGCCGTCGATCTCCCACGACCTCGGCGGCGGCCTCGCCGGCCAGCAGTGGATCTCCAACGCCTACCTCCTGGCGCTCGGCTCGCTGATCCTGATCGGCGGCTCGCTCGGCGACCTGCTGGGGGAGCGGCGCGTGTTCGCGATCGGCGTCGCGGGCTTCGGCGCGGTCTCGGTGATCTGCGCGATCGCGCCGTCGGTCGAGGTGCTGATCGCGGGGCGCGCGCTCCAGGGCGTCTTCGGCGCGCTGCTGACGCCGAGCGCGCTCGCGGTGATCGTCTCGGCCTTCCCGCCGGAGGAGCGCGGGATGGCGATCGGCTCCTGGACGGCGTGGTCGGGGATCGCGACGGTCATCGGGCCGCTGTGCGGCGGCTACCTGATCGACGCGACCTCGTGGCGCTGGATCTTCGCCATCAACGTGCCGTTCGTCCTGTTCACGCTGATGCTCGTCGCGATCGCGGTGCCGCAGCGCGAGCGGGTCGGCCCGCGCGCGCCGATCGACGTCCTCGGCGCCGCGCTCTGCGCGCTCGGGCTCGCGGGTCCGGTCTTCGCGCTGATCCGCCAGCCGGCGCTCGGCTGGGGCTCGCCGGGCGTGGTCGTCCCCGCGCTGATCGGGATCGCGCTCCTGGCGACGTTCCTGTGGTGGGAGTCGCGGATCGCGCACCCGATGCTGCCGCTCGGCCTGTTCCGGCGGCGGAACTTCGCGGTCGGCAACGCGCAGACGTTCACGATGTACGGCGGCCTGGGGATCACGTTCTTCTTCCTGGTGCTCTTCCTCCAGCAGGTCGCCGGCTACGACGCGCTCCAGGCCGGGCTCGCGACGCTGCCCGCGACGATCGTGATGTTCCTGCTCTCGAAGCGGGCGGGGCGATTGGCCGATCGGCATGGCCCGCGGCTGTTCATGGGGCTGGGGCCGCTGATCGCGGCGGCCGGGCTCGTGCTGATGTCGCGCCTGGACGCGACGATCGACTACTGGACCGACGTCCTGCCGGCGTTGCTGCTGTTCTCGCTCGGGCTCTCGGCGACGGTCGCGCCGCTGACCGCCACCGTGCTCGCCGACGCCGACGAGAGCAACGCCGGGATCGCGTCGGGCGTCAACAACGCGGTCGCGCGCGTGGCGAGCCTGCTGGCGGTCGCGGCGCTCGGCGCGGTCGTCTCCGCGTCGTTCTCCTCGTCGATCGACGCCACGCTGAACGGTCGCCCGCTGAGCGCGCAGGCGGTGAAGGCGGTCGCCGAGGCCAAGCGCCGGACGATCGCGACCGTCGACGTCTCCCGGCTCCCGCCCGCCGAGCGCCGCCCCGTCGCCTCCGCCGTCGAGGACGCCTCGGTCGACGCCTTCCGCCTCGGCCTCGGCCTCGCCGCCGGCCTCGTCGCCATCGGCGGCATCCTCGGCCTCGTCGGCATCGTCAACCCCCGCCGCCGCGTCCGCGGCGAGGACTGCGCCGGCGGCCAGCTCGTCGCCGCGCCGCTCGACGCGGTGCGGCCGCCGGCGAGCGAGAACCGCGCGCCGGCGACGGCTTAGGGGCGCTCGGGCGACGGCTTGTAGCGCTTGCCCGTGAAGTCCTCGAAGAACGCGCGCTCGGACTGCTCGAGCACGTCCGGCCACCGATCGCCGCAGGGCGGGACCATGCCGAGGTCGACGATCAGGAACCGGATGACCTCTTCGATGGTCACCCAGCCGGTCGGCAGATGGGCCCGGTTGAGGTCCAACGTGCCGTCGCCGATGTCGAGATCCGCGCGCAGCTGCGCGTGGTGACGTGCGTGACGCGAGCGGCCCATGGTCGCCTCGTACTCCCAGCGGATGACCGCCTGCTCTCGCAGCGAGGCGCCGTGTTGCAGCCGGTACCAGTACTGCTGCGTGGTCAGCCGGTAGCGGCCGGACTCCTCGATCGCCTCCAGTGCCTGCCCGAGGTAGAAGTGGAGCCGCCCGAAGTCGGTGTCGACCGGCACGGCGATCGGGACGTCCTCGCGGAAGCCGACCTGGAGGCGCGTCTGCGTCGGGATCTCGCCGATGGGATGGCGTGCGGTGACCGTCGCTGCGACAAGCGCGCGCAGGTGGCCGGTGAAGACGTCGAAGCATTTGCGCGGAGTGCGCTCAATGATCGGCATGCGTTGAGCGGAGGCTAGCTCAGCGCCCGCCCGGCGGGATGGCTCAGCCTTCGAGGACGAAGCGGAGCATGCGCAGCTCGGCTTCGGCAGCGGTGCCCGACAGCTGGCCCTGCTCGAGCATCTCGAACGCCCGCTCCAGCGGCACGCCGAGCATGCTCTGCGACTCGCGTTCGGCGAGGGCGTGGGCTTCGAGGTGGGCGCGTTCTTGCGGTGACATCGGTGGCTCCGTCAGCGTTGCTGACAGCAACAAGCGTACCGTGGGATCGGACGGCGCGGCAAGCGCTCGACCAGGTGAGCGTGGGGCAGAACGCCGGAGGCCCGGCGCGCTCGCCGGGCCTCCGGGATGCCTCTCAGGTGCTGGCGAGCCCCTACGCGCTCGCCAGCTCCTCGTCTCCCGTGAGCGCGATGCGCTCGTTCGGGACGCAGTGCGTCATGACGAGGTCGCGGGTGTCGCGCGGGCCGTTGTTGCCGAGGTTGGCGGCGCGGGCCAGCTCCTCCTCGGTCAGCGTCTGGGTGGGGAGGGGCTGGAGGTGGCGGACGTCGTCGGCGCTCAGGCCGAGGCCCTCGCCGACGCGGGCGCCGAGCTCGTCCTCGGCCATGAAGAGGTGCCAGAGCATGCGCTCCTGGATCGGCTTGTCGCACTGCGACAGGTTGCCGATCCAGTTGGACACCAACTCGTCCTTCTCCCACTGCTCGGAGAGCAGGTAGCGCTCGCCGGCCTGGGCGTAGTCGTTGGTCCGGGCGATCTTCGCGCGCGTCAGGCGACCGCTGATCTCCGGGCCCTGCTCGGTGTACGCGGGCTTCGGGCCCTCCTGCGGGCCGCCGGTGATCGACGGCTCGTAGTTGACGGAGGGGTTGCCGTCGCCGCCGTCCACGTTGTAGGTCATGGCGCCGTCGCGCTGGTTGGTCACGACCTTCTCGGCGCCCTTCGGCCCGTTGACCGGGAGCTGGAGGTAGTTCGCCCCGACGCGGTGGCGCTGGGTGTCGCTGTAGCTGAACGTGCGGCCCACGAGCATCTTGTCGTCGCTGAAGTCCAGGCCGTCGACGAGCACGCCCGTCCCGAAGGCGATCTGCTCGCTCTCGGCGAAGAAGTTCTCCGGGGCCCTGTTCAGCGTCATCTTGCCGATCTTGTGGACCGGGAAGACGTTCTCGGGCCAGACCTTGGTGTCGTCGAGCGGGTCGAAGTCGAGATCGGGGTGGTCGTGGTCGTCGATGACCTGGACGGCCAGCTCCCACTCGGGGTAGTCGCCCTCGGCGATCGCGTTGTACAGGTCCTTGGTGTGGACGCCGAGCTCGCGGCCCTGCTGGACGGCGGCGTCGGCCTCGGTCCAGGACTGGACGGCCTGCTTGGGCAGCCAGTGGTACTTGACGAGCTTGGTCTCGCCCTCGGCGTTGACCCACTTGTAGGTGTTGACGCCGAAGCCCTGCATGTGGCGGTAGCTCGCCGGGACGCCCCGGGGCGAGAGCACCAGGTTGAACATGTGCAGCGACTCGGGCGTCTGCGAGGCGAAGTCGAAGACGCGGTTGGCGACCTGGCGCTCGAACGTGACCGGGTCCGGCTTCTGGGAGTGGATGAAGTCGGGGAACTTGATCGCGTCGCGGATGAAGAAGACGCCGAGGTTGTTGCCGACGAGGTCCCAGTTGCCGTCCTCGGTGTAGAACTTCACCGCGAAGCCGCGCGGGT
>JAOPZG010000426.1 GCA_025964215.1 Conexibacter sp. | reverse complement strand
GGCGGGCGAGGACGCCGCCGACCAGCGCGTGGTCGACGCCGAGCTCACGGCGCTCGCGGTGGATGCGCTCCTCCGGGGTGCGGGCACCCTGGTGGACCTGGGCGGGGTAGCCCGGGTAGGCGTGCATCAGGACGAGCTTGCCGATGTCGTGCAGCAGCGCGGTGACCATCAGGCGGTCGCGGTGCTCGTAGCCAGCCTCGGTGGCGAGGCGGTCGGCGGCGCGCTGCGTGGCGACGCCGTGCAGGCGGAAGCGCTCCGGCGCGGCGTCCCAGACGGACGAGCGCTCGAAGAAGTCGAAGGTGCGGGCGCGCGTGGCGAGCGCCTGGACGGCCTCGGGCGAGAGCAGCTCGACGGCCTGGACGACGGACTCGACCTTGCCGCGCGTCTTGCCCTCGACCTGGTTGCCGAGGCGCAGCACGGAGATCACGAGCGCGACGTCGGACTCGACGGCGGCGACCACCTCGCTCGTCGAGACGCGCTCCTGGCGCACGACGCGCAGGAGGCGGTTCCGGGACTCAGCGAGCGCAGGGAAGGCCTCCAACGCCTCGAACGCCGCCGTCAGACGACGGCCGTGGCCCTCGTTGTGGCGTCGCTGGACATCGGCGGCCGGCGTGTGCTGGCTCGAGGCGGCTGCTGCGGCTGGGGGCATAGGGTCTCTGGGCTCCATGGGCATGGGCACGGGTGGGGTCACCACGGCCCGTCTACCTCCCGGTTATCGGCAGCCATGGACGGATGATTGAGGACCAGATCGAACAGATGTCTGCTCCGCCGTCCCAGCCCGGTATTCGCGCCCTGACGGCGTACCACCTGCGCGGCCGCTCAGGAGGTCGCGAGGGCGGCGTCGAGGCGCCGCAGCGACTCCTCGCGCCCAAGCACCGCAAGGGATTCGAAGATCCCCGGCGAGATCGTCGTCCCGGCCAGCGCGACCCGGATCGGCTGGAAGACGTCCTTGGGCTTGCGCTCCGGATCGGCCTCGACGACCTCGCGCAGGGCGAGCTCGATCGCGCCGACCTCGAACGGCTCGAGGTGCGCGAGCGCCTCGCGCGCCTGCACGAGGGCGCTGCGGTGGCCGTCGTCGAGCCACTTCGCGCGCGCCGCGGGGTCGTCCGCCGGGCCGTCGAACAGGAAGCCCGCCAGCGGCCAGAAGTCCGCGAGCGTCCCGATCTTCTCCTGGGAGATCGCGACCGCCTCGCGCAGGCCGGTGCGCCCGGTGAACGCCTCGAGCGCCGCGGTCAGCGCGTCCACGTCCATCGCGCGCACGTACTGGCCGTTGAGCCACGTGAGCTTCTTGACGTCGAACTGCGCCGGGTTCTTCTGCACGCGCGCGACGTCGAACTGCGCGACGAGCTCGTGCGTGGAGATGATCGTCTGGTCGTCGGCCGCGCCCCAGCCGAGCAGGGCGAGGTAGTTGCGGACCGCGGCGGGCAGGAAGCCGGCGTCGCGCAGCTCCTGGACCGACGCCGCGCCGTGGCGCTTTGAGAGCTTCTTGCCGTCCGGGCCGTGGAGCAGCGGCAGGTGGGCGAAGAGCGGTGCGGTCGCGCCGATCGCCTCGTAGACCAGGAGCTGCTTGGGCGTGTTGGAGAGGTGGTCCTCGCCGCGGACGACGTGCGTGATCTCCGCGTCCATGTCGTCCACCGCGACGGCGAAGTTGTAGAGGACGCTGCCGTCGGCGCGCGCGATCACGGGGTCGTCCATGTGGACGTGCTGGAAGACGGTGTCGCCGCGGATGATGTCGTGGACGGTCGTCGAGCCCTCGTCGGGGACGCGCAGGCGCACCGCGCCCTCGTCCTGCGCCGCGCCGCGGAAGCCCTTGTCGGCGCCGTGCTTGGACTTGTAGGCCTTGACGTCGTCGCCGGTCGCGGTCGACCTGTAGGCCTTGCCCTCGGCGAGCAGCCGCTGGAGGAGCTCCTGGTGGCGGTCGGTCCGCGAGAGCTGCGAGATCGGGCCCTCGTCGTAGTCGAGCTCGAGCCACTTCAGCGCGTCGAGGATCTGCTCGACGTTCTCCGGCGTCGAGCGCTCCTTGTCGGTGTCCTCGATCCGCAGGACCAGCGTGCCGGCGTTCCCGCGGGCCATCAGCCAGTTGTAGAGGGCGGTGCGGGCGCCCCCGATGTGGAGGGCGCCGGTGGGCGACGGGGCGAAGCGGACGCGCATGAGGTAGGACTCTAGGCCCATGCTCATCGGCACCCATGTCTCCCCCGCCGGCGGTCCCGCCAAGGCCGTCGCGCGCGGCGTCGAGCGCGGCGCGCGCGCGATCCAGATCTTCAACCAGAACCCGCGCGCCTGGAAGCCGACGATCTACAGCGACGAGGCCGTCGAGGAGTTCCGGACCGCGATGGCGGACTCCGACGTCGACGCGCTGGTCATCCACGCGGTGTACCTGCTGAACGCGGGCTCCGAGGATCCGGACATCCGCGCGAAGACGCTGACGTCGCTCACGGCGTCCTTGCAGGCGGGCGACGCGCTCGGCGCGGTCTCGGTCGTCCTGCACCCGGGCTCGGCGCTGAAGGGCGAGGTCGCGCCCGCGATCGCGCGCGCGGGCGAGGTCATCAAGGAGGCGCTCGCCGAGAGCGAGCACTGCGCGCTGCACCTGGAGAACACCGCGGGCGCCGGCGGCACGCTCGGGCGCTCGTTCGAGGAGCTGCACGCCCTGATCGACGCGGGCGGTGGCGAGGCGCGGCTGGGCATGTGCCTGGACTCGTGCCACCTGTTCGCCTCGGGCTACGACATCCGGACCGAGGAGGGGCTGACGTCGGTGCTCGACGAGGCCGATCGGATCGTCGGGCTGGATCGTCTCGGGTCGTTGCATCTGAACGACTCGGTGAGCGGGTTGGGCACGAACCGGGATCGGCATGCGGACATCGGCGAGGGCGAGCTGGGCGAGGACGGGTGCGCGGTGTACTTGAGCGAGCCGCGCTTCGAAGACCTGCCGGTCATCCTCGAGACGCCGGGGCCGGACAAGAAGGGCACGCCGCCGGAGGAGCTGGCGCTCGCGCGCGAGCTGCGCGAGCGGGGGATCGAGGAGCGGGGCTGAGGGGCGGCGCGCCTCTCGCGGCGCGCCGCGCCGAGTTGTCGTTGGGTGCTCTGGGCGAGCACCTAGATACGAACCACCGGCGATTCGCCAACGAACCACGGTCCGGATCGCCTCGTGGTGAATTATTCACCATGAAACGACACGGATCCACGCTTCGGCCGCGGGCGCCACGGCAAGCGCGCCGCAAGCCGGACTGGCCGGCGCCGCGGTTTCACACCCGCGCGCACCGGAGACACTCCGGCTCGGACGCGCAACGTCCGCATGGGAAGTACCCGCAGAGTGCGGCCCCCGCCCCCGGTCCAGCGACAGAGCGGGGGCCGCATTCGCGACCGTACAGCGCCCGCGCGAGCGCGCGGGGGAGATCGTTCACCCGGATCCGGGGGAATCGCTGCCCCGGTTGGGTCTACGGCGAGCGGAGCGTGAACGCTCGCCGCACCAGCCGCGACCTGCCACCGGCGCGGGTGGTCAGCGCGAGCGTCACGGTGGCCTTGCGAGCGTGCGCGACGCGCGCCCGCTGCGCCTTGGTCAGCGCGAGCCGCACGACCGCCGAGCCGCCCGCCTTCGCTCGCAGCGCGCGATGGACGAGCTTCAGCGAGCCGTGCCGCGCGGCGCCGCGCTCCCCGGCCACCGCGAGCCGCCCGTCGACCCCGACCGTGCATGCCTTCGCGCAGGCCACGACGACCACGGGCTTGCCGGCCGCGACGGTCTTCGCGCCCGTGGCGAACCCGCGGACGGCGGCGCCGAGCCCGAGGTCGAAGGCCACGAAGGACTTGCCGAGCAGGGCGGCCGCCCGGGTCGCGGCGGGATCGCGCACGACCGGCGCGATCGGGCCCGCCGCGCGTACGATCGGGCGCGGCGCCGCCGGCCCGACGTGGATCAGCACCGAGAAGTAGTTGACGCCGTAGTGCCCATCGTCCATCTCGTAGCCCACCAGGTCGTCGCCGACGTAGCCGATGTCCGGCGTGTAGGTGAGCGTGCCGGCGGCGTCGTCGAAGCTGACGGCGCCGTGCTCGGGGTGCGTCCAGAGCATCGACGTGAGCGGTCCGCCCTCGGGGTCGGCGCAGGGCTGCTGGACCGTCACGCCCGGATCGCCGGCGACGACGCGGCTCGCGACGGCGGCCTCGAGCCGCGGGCCGCAGCGCGGGTAGTTGTCGCCGACGAGCAGCCGCATCGTCTTGCGCACCGTCGCGCCCTGGCCGTCGCTCAGGTCCACGACGAGCTCGTCCGGCCCGGTGTAGCCCCCGGCCCTCGTGTAGGTGAACGAGGGGCGCGACGGGTCGGGGCCGACGACGACCGTCCCGTGCGCGGGCGGCTGCACGAAGGTGAGCGTCATCGGATCGCCGTCGGGGTCCCGGCACCCGAGCCAGACCGTGTTCTGGTTGTCGAAGACCATGGCGTCGACCGTCGGCGACGACGAGTCCGGCCTGATCGGCGACGGCGGGCAGTCCGGCGGCGAGTTGCTTCCCAGCGGCCGGACGTCGACGGCGACGGTCGCCTGGTCGGAGCTCTCGCCGTGGTCGTCGGTGGCGGCGTAGCCGATCGTGTCGGTGCCGGTGAAGCCCGCGTCCGGCGTGTAGGTCACCTCGGAGCCCGTGACCGTCGGACGGACCGCCGAGACGCTGCCGTGGGCGGGCTGCGACGTGATCGCGACCGTCATCGGGTCGCCGTCCGCGTCGATGCAGGCGTTGATCGGCACGATGACCGCGTGGTCCTGGCGCGTGGTCACCCGCCCCGAGACCAAGCCGCAGTTCGGAGGCGTGTCGGCGGTCGCCGAGACGTCGATCGTCACCGTGAACGCGGGCCACGCCTGGCCGTCGCCGCCGGTCGGGTGGACGGTGAACCCGGCCGGCCCCGTGTAGCCGTCCTCGGCCGTGTACCGGAACGTGAGGTTCGAGAGCGCGACGACCGTCCCGTGGGCGGGCTGGTCGATGGTGATCGAGCCCGGCACCGCGGTGGACGGCGAGCAGCCGGCGTAGATCATCGCGGTGCGACCGGGGTGGGCGGTCACGTGCGGCGCCGAGCAGGTGGCGACCGGGTCCGCGGACGCCGGGCCCGCCACGCCGAAGGCCATGAGCAGGACCAGGACCCCGAGCGCGGCACGGCGAAGCGGGGTCAGCGGCGACGGGGTCACCGCGCGAACCTACACGCCGCGGACGTTCCGCTCAAGCTCCCTGTCCGGTCAGCGCGCGTCAGGCGGTGACCGGCGCCGCGGGCGCGGCCAGCGCCTCGGGCCCGAGGATCCGCGCCAGCTCGGCGCGCAGCGACGGCGTGGGGTCGACGCGGAAGTCGGAGCCCAGCTTCAGCGTCCGGCGCGCGCCCGCGGAGGTGTCGATCGCCAGCACGACGTCGGCCTCCCCCGTGTGGTTGCCGAAGACGTGCTTGAGCTCCTCGATGATCGAGGCGGGCAGCCGCGAGGCGTCCAGGACGAGCATCAGCGCCTCCGGCCCCTTGGCCACCGCGACCGCCGCGGCGCGCGCCGTCTCGACCTCCTCGTCGGAGGGCGTGAAGAGCTCGCACGCCTGGACCTTGATGGTCAGCCCGCGGTCGTCGTTGCCGACGCGCCCGCGCACCGTGACGATCTGGTCGACCTGCGCGATGTGCTCGTACTCGGCGAGCTGGTCGCCGAAGAAGATCAGCTCGATCGAGCCCTCGAGGTCGTCGAGCGTCGCGAACATCATCATGTTGCCCGTGCGCGTCTTGAGCTTGCGCGCCGCGGTGATGATGCCGCCGACGGTGATCCACTCGCCGTCCTTGACCTTGGGCAGCTCGCTCAAGGGCTGGTCGACCTTGGCCAGCAGCGCCTCGCGGACCTCCTTGAGCGGGTGCATCGAGAGGAACAGCCCGATCGCGTCCTTCTCGTGCGCGAGCAGCTCGTTCTTCTCGAACTCCTCCTCGGGGATCGGCGGATGCGACGGGCCCGCGAAGGCCGCGGCCGCGCCGTTCCCACCGGCGCCGGCGGCCGGCGCCTCGAAGAGGTCGAAGATCGAGCCCTGGCCGATCTCGGCGTCCTGCTGGATCTTCTGGCCGGCGCCCTGCGCCTGCTCCAGGACCTCGAGCATGCCCTTGCGCGACGCGCCCGTGGAGCCGAAGGCCCCGCACTTGATCAGCGCCTCGATCGAGCGCTTGTTGACGGCCTTGGGGTCGACGCGCTCGCAGAACTCCCAGATCGACGTGAAGCCGCCGCTCTCCTCGCGGGCGCGCTTGATCGCCTCGACCGCCGCGTAGCCCACGCCCTTGACGGCATCCAGGCCGAAGCGGATGTTGCCGTCCACGACGACGAACTCGTGGTCGGAGAGGTTGACGTCGGGCGGGAGGATCTCGATCCCCATCTCCTCGCACCGGGCGGCGAAGAACGGGACCTTGTCCTTGGTGTCCATGACCGAGCTGATCAGGGCCGCCATGTACTCAGCGCAGTAGTTGGCCTTCAACCACGCCGTCCGATAGGCAATCAGCGCGTAGCAGGCGGCGTGGGACTTGTTGAACGAGTAGTCCGCCGACTTCTTGTTCGTCTCCCACAGCACGTCGACGACGCGCGGGTCGGTGCCGGACTTCGCGCAACCCTGGCGGAACTCGGGCTCGAGCGCCGCCA
>JAOPZG010000415.1 GCA_025964215.1 Conexibacter sp. | reverse complement strand
GCCGATCGTCGTGATCGCCACCGACATCCCGACGGCCTTGAAGCGCCGCGGCGTCGTCGGCGGCGCGCTGCACGAGGCCTCCGACCAGCGCGCGCTGTTCGCGCCGGTGACCAAGGAGACGTTCCGGCTGGAGGACCCGGCCGACATCGAGAGCGCGATCGCGGTCGCCATGGAGGCGCCGCGGCGCCCGGTCTTCGTCGAGATCCCGACCGATCGCCTGTCGGCCCGCGGCCCGCGCTGGGACGTCGGCGAGTTCGCGCCCGAGGTCGTGGCCGACGAGCCCGACGTCGGCGACGCGCTGGAGCTCCTGGCCGGGACGTGGAAGCCGCTGATCTGGGCCGGCGGCGGCGCGCTCGACGCGGGGCCCGAGGTCGCGGAGCTGGCGCGCCGGCTGGGCGCGCCGATCATCACCACCTACTCGGCGCGCGGCCTGGTCGGCAAGGAGGACCCGCGCGCGGTCGGGCTGCCGCCGCACCTGCCGCCGGTCGGCGAGCTGTGGGACGAGGCGGACGTCGTGATCGCCATCGGGACCGACTTCGACGGCATGAACACCATGAACTGGCGGATGCCGCGTCCGGCCAAGTTGGTGGCGTTGAACGTCGACGGCCGGGACGCCATCAAGAACTACGTGCCGGACGTGCTGGTCGAGGCCGACGCCGCGCTCGCCGCGCGCGCGCTGGCGGCCGGCCTGCCGCCGGCCGGCGCGGACGTCTGGGCCGACCTCGTCACCGTCCGCCGCCGCGCGCGCGGCACGCTGCGCGGCGACCACCCGCACGAGATCAACTTCGTCGAGGCCTTTGCGCGCGTCGTCCCGGAGGACGTGATCGTCGTGGCCGACATGTGCATCCCCGGCTACTGGCTCGCCGGCATGTACGCGCCGGCCGGTCCGCGCCGCTTCCAGTACCCGATGGGGTGGGGGACGTTGGGCTATGCCTTCCCGGCGGCGCTCGGGGCGGCCGCGGCGGGCCGGACGCTCTCGATCTCCGGCGACGGCGGCTTCCTCTTCGCGTGCGGCGAGCTCGCGACCGCCAAGCAGGAGCAGCTCCCGCTGACCGCCGTCGTCGTGGACGACGGCGGCTACGGGATGCTGCGCTTCGACCAGCGCCACAGCGGGACCGAGGGCTACGGCGTCGACCTGGAGACGCCGGACTTCGCCGCGCTGGCGGGCGCGTTCGGGATCCGGGCGACCGCGGTCGACGGCCTCGGCGACGACTTCGCCGCCGCGCTCGCCGAGCACCTCGCCGATCCGCTGCCGTCGTTGTTGGTGGCCAACGCCGCGCTCGCGCCGCCGCCGACGACCTCGCCGCTCTGGTACCGCCAGGGGCCGCCGGCGTGGGCGGATCCGCTGGCGGGCCTGGGCTAGCGGCGCAGCCGGATCACGAAGCCGCCGTTGGACTCGACCGGCAGCCGCAGGATGGAGGCGCGCGTGACCGCTTGCGTGCGGGTCGCGACGTCCGGGCCGGGCGCGTCCTGCGTGACCTCGGCGCGCCAGCGGCTGGCGGCGAGGAAGCCGAGCTTGACGGCGATCGTGCGGCGCGGGCCGGCGAAGACGCCGCCGACCCACCACTGCGCGCCGTGGCGACGGGCGATCACGGCGGTGCGGCCGGGGTCGCCGGCGAGCAGCCGCGACGCGTCCCACGTGACGGGCAGCGCGTCGAGCACCGCGGTCGCGGCCGGGCGCATGGTGTAGGCCTCGATCGAGTCCGCGGGATGGAGCAGGCCGGTGGGGAGGACGAGCGTGAGCGCCAGCTCGTGGGCGTCGCTCGTCAGGCGGCCGGGCGCCGTGAACGTGGCCGGCGTGAAGTCCTCGGGTCCGGCGACCGCACGGGTGAAGGGGAGGATCGCCTCGTCCTGGGGCGTCGGCGCGGCCATCGCGGCGACGCCCGGGTACTGCACGGCGAGCGGGTAGTACTCGGCGCCGCGCACGCCTTCGTAGCTCAGGAGGTTCGGCCACGTGCGCTCGAGGCCGCGGGGGACGGTGAAGCCGTGGAGGTCGACGACGAGGTGGCGCTTGGCGGCGTCGCGCAGGATGTCGTCGACGAGCTGCATCGTCGGCTGCGTCTCGCTGTCGAAGAAGTCCACCTTGATGCCGGCGGCTCCGAGCGCGGCGAGGCGGTCGAGGGCGGCGGCCCGCTGCGCGGGGTCGGCGAGCGCGAAGCGGATGAACCAGAAGATCAGCCCGACGCCGCGGGCCTTCGCGTGGGCGGCGAGCTCCTGCAGGCCGGCGTCGCCGAGGTCCTCCCAGCCGGAGTCGACCGTGACGTAGCGCCAGCCGTGCTGCGCGGCGAAGTCGACGTACTGGAGCTGGCGCGCGAGCGAGGACGGCGAGTCGTGCTCCGACCACCACGACCAGGCGGCCGTGCCCGGCCGGACCCACGAGAAGTCGCCGGTCGGCGGCGCGGCGAGGTCGGCGACGAGCGTCGAGACGGCGACCTGGCTCAGCCGCCCCGCGATCGCGAGGCGCCACGGCGAGTGCCAGTCGCGACCGGTGTCGACCGGCAGCGGCGCGCCGCTCTCGACCGGGCCCATGACCGACGAGCCGCCCTGCCGCGCGAGGCCGAAGCGGATCAGCGCGCCGTCGCGGACGAGCCGGGCCGCCGCGTTGCGCCCGTCGACGCCGGCCTCGGTGACCAAGATGTAGCGGTCGTGGGTGCCGAGGCGCATGAGGGCGGTGGGGAGCTGCTCGGCGCCGGCCGGATGGCTCGTCCACTGCGCCTCGCCGTTCGGCGTGTGGGCGGCGGTCCACTGTCGTTCGATGCCGATCGGCGCGAACCCGCCGGCCTCGCCGAGCAGCTTGGTCGCCGCGCCCGGGAGCTCGTAGCGGTAGGCGATGCCGTCGGGCGCGACGCGGACGCGGAGCCGCAGCGTGCGCGCGCCGGCGAACGTGAGCACGGCCTCGCCGCCGCGCAGCGTGCGGGTCTGGCGCGGACCGGTGAGCGTGTGGACCGGCTCGTCCATCCGCGTGCGCTTGACGCTCGTCAGCCGCAGGCCCGACCGCAGGTCCGCACCTTGCAGCCGGACCCCCAACCGCTCGGGCGCGAGCAACGGCTTGCCGTCGAGCTGCGCGGAGAGCACCGGGCCGCCGCCGTCCGTGGCGACGATCGCGACCAGGTGGCCGTCGGGCGAGGCGACGCGGACGTCCTTGGCGCTCGCGGCCGCGGGGAGGACGAGCGAGCAGGCGAGAACGACGAGGACGCGACGAGCGTGGGGCACGGGGCGCATCGTAGGGCGCGCGTCGATCGAGCACTTCTCCGACCACAGCGCCAACCTAGGGCTTCACAAGTTTCCCGTCGGCTGCCTCGTAGAAATCTGGGTTCCGCGTGGCGACGAGGCTGATGAGCTCGTCGAAGACGGTCTCCATCGGGATGGCGGTTTCCGGTGCGCCGACGTCGTACGCGGAGAAGCTCGGCTGAAATTTATTGGCGTCGACGAGCATGATCAGCAGCCGTTCGAATTGCTCGTCGCGTCCAGCGGGATCGTCTCGACCGGTGAAGAGGCGATACCGGGAGTGGGCATTCTCGAACGTCGAGCGCCGCGTCTTTGTGTCGTCGCTCGCGGCCTGGTGGTCCAAGATCAAGAGGCCGGCGAGGACGGCGAAGGGGAAACGTCGATGGAGCGTCACGGACTCCATCAACATGTCGCTACGGCGGTTTGTCAGGTTCTTCTGGAAGTTCTGAGATCGACTGTCGCGGAAGTTGATGGTCTTCACGGAGATGGCGAAGATCAAGCCGGATTCCTCGGTTGCCCAGCTGACGTCGACCTTCTTGGGTCCGAGGCCGCCGGCCATCCGTCGCTCGGCCCCTGAGCCGCCGAGCACCCCCGGAGAAGCGGGCCGCGCATCATGAAGTCCACGCCACCGCAGCTCGTCGGCCAGGGCGAGGGCGGTGACTTCGGACATACGTTGCGAGTAGTGCCGCTTTGCGGCTTGTGAGGCACTGTCCGGGGGCTTGGGATCGAGTCCCTTGAAGCCGGCGCTCAGCAGGTCGTCGATGCGTGCCACGCGCTACTTGCCGCCCCGGGTCACTCGGCGAGCGAAGAGGACGTCCCGCGCCTCCCGGATCGCCGAGACGGTCTCTCGTTTCATCCCTAGATGATCGACCAGAAGCACACGGTCGACCAGTCGAACGGCATTCTCCAGCGAACCCGCACGAAGGTGCTTCGCCAGTTGCGGGCGGAGGGCCCGGAGAGCGCCAGCGGCATCAGCCAGCACGGTCGGCGATGGCACGGGCAGTTGGTCCGCTTCCTTGGGTTCGATCTTCAGGATGCCTCCTCCGTATGACCGACCGACGAGCTCCGCTCCAAGGAGGGTGAGACTGTTGAGCACGCCGAGCGGGAGGAGATCACGGCCGAGGTTCCGATGGGCGGGCTCCAGCGTCACGCCGTGGATCGAGTTGAGAAACGCCAGACCGGCCTCGTTGTTCACCATTCGGGGCGTGTCGTGGTTCATGTAGGTGAGGAAGAGATCCGGCACGCTGACGCTCGGAACCTTCCACCACGGTGTTCGGACTCGACACTTGTATGCCTTCTGGACTCCCTGGGCCTCGCCTGCGGCGATGTAGGCGAGCGCGGCTGGCGTCAAGGACGTCTCAAGGTCCTCCCGAGGGGCGAAGAGGTAGGCGGGGCGGTCGGCGGCTGCGGTCTCGCGCCACGCCCGTTCTGAGAACGTCAGGCCCCGCAGGTGCCGCGACCCCGGCGGGGAGATCCGCAACAGCTCCTGCTCTTTCAGTCCCAGTTCGTCTGCACGCGCAGCCGACAAGCAGAAGTACCGGTTGTTCCCTGTGACCATCCCAAGGTCCGTACGACCCCAGGTGCTGAGAAGGGTGAACGTGTCCTGCGCCAGCAGTTCCGCGTAAGCCTCGGCGCTCTCGGTCGGCAGAAGTGCTGGTGTCCACTTCGCCTCTGGAACGGTCGGACGCCACCGCGTGATGGGCGGGTCGGCAAGTGCGACGAGGTTGCGCGCCTGGGAGACCTGGACGATCTCGGTCGGTCCTTCTCCCTCGGCCAAGAGGAGGACAACCTCGGCGAGAACGTCCGGGAAGACACGCTCGTCGAACATAATAAGCCGCACGGATCCAAAGCGCTCCGTCAGGTAGCGGCGGACCTGGCCGGCGTAGTTCGTGGAGAGGAGTTCCGCCGGCAGGACAAGCCCAAGGCGTCCCTGAGGCTTGACGAGTTGACCGGAGCGCACGGTGAAGGCTGCCCATGAGCTGGCGAGTCCGGAGAGACGGACACCCGCGCGTAGCGCGGCCCGTTGCGCCTTGGCTCGCGCCTCCCCGTGGAAGGCCTGGTACCGAACGTAAGGGGGGTTTCCTACGACTGCGTCGAAGGAGCCGTCTTCCAGTTCGAGGTCGAAGAAGTCGGCAACGGCGACATCGGCGGTCATGCCAACTTCGGCAAGCTCGCGCAGTGCCGATTCCGCCGACTCGGCGTGAAGTTCCGCGCCGCGCAGCGATCGACCGTCGATCGTCGGGGAGCCCAGGTCGCGGAGGCGTTGCCCGGCGGCCAGCAGGAAGTCCGCCTCTCCGCAGGACGGTTCGAAGACGGTGTCGTCAGCGGAGCGAATGGCCCACTCGGAGATATACCGTGCGACCTCCGGGGGGGTGAAGAACGCGCCGCGAGCCTTTCTCAGCTCGGGGGTGTCCAGAAGGAGGCTCACGAGTGAGATGAGAGTACGGAGCAGCGCCGACGGAGCCGCCGCAGGCCGAGAAAGGCCTGGAGATCAACAGTAAGCGACGCACCCCCGGGGCAACACCAGCGCCTCAGTCCTGCGACGCGCCCGCCAGCTCCCGCGGCGCGATGCGCGCCATCAGCGTCCGCGCCGCCGCGATGACGAGATCCCGGTCGTACACCGTCGCGAACACGAACCGCCGATCGCCGTCCGGCCGGTCCACATCCCCGAGATCCCGCGCGACCAGCGCCCCCGCGAAGTGCGGCCCCAGCACGATCACCGACCACTCGCCGGCCAACGGGTCATCGGCCTCGATCCGCGCCCCGCGCACGCCATGGACCGGCTCCTCGCTCAGCCCCACGCCGAACGCCGCGACGAGCGACGACCGCCGCGCCAGCGCCTCGTAGCGCCGCACCGTCGCCTTGGTGAAGTGCCGTGCCTCCTGGAAGGCGGACAGGATCACGGCGCCCTCGCCGATCCGCATCGCCCGGTGCTCCAGGTGATGGCTCATCGGCAGCAGCAGCCGCTTGGTCGCCTCGGCCGTCTCGCGCGCCGCTTCCACGACCGCGAACGGCGTGGTCCCCGGCAGCTCGGGCGCCGTCACCGTCTGGCGGCGCACGCGCGCGGTCGGCAGCGGCGGCACCAACGGCCCCGGGCGGCCGAAGCTCCAGCCCTGGCCGAGCGTGGCGCCGAGCGAGCGGGCGACGGCGACGTGCTCGTCGTTCTCGATCCCCTCGGCGAGGATCTGCGCGCCCGTGCGCTCGCGCTCGGCGGCGACCGCGCTGACAATCGCGGCCTGGTCGGTCGACGGGCGGTCCTGCACGAGGC
>JAOPZG010000399.1 GCA_025964215.1 Conexibacter sp. | reverse complement strand
GCCCGCCGAGGGGTAGCGATCCGCCGGCGCCTTGGCGAGCGCCCGCGCGATCACCGAGTCGAACGCCGCCGGCACGCCCGGCGTGGTCGACGGCCGCGGCGCCGGGTCGTGCAGGTGCGCGGTGATCGTCACCGGAATCGTGTCGCGCCGGAACGGCGGCGTCCCGGTCAGCGCGGTGTAGAGGACGCAGCCGAGCGCGTAGACGTCGGCGCGCGCGTCGGTCGGCTCGCCGCGCAGGTGCTCGGGCGCCATGAAGTCGACGGTCCCGATCCAGTTGCCGCTGTCGGTGATGCGCGTCTCGGAGGACTGGAAGCGCGTGATCCCGAAGTCGCTGAGGTAGGCGTGATCGCCGTTGATGAGGATGTTGGCCGGCTTGACGTCGCGGTGGACGAGCCCGGCGGCGTGGGCGGCGTCGAGCGCGCCGGCGACCTGCGCGACGATCGCGGCCGCGCGCCCCGGCGGGAGTCGGGGTGGGTGGGCCTCTTGCAGCAGGTGGTGGAGGTCGGTCCCCGGCACGAAGCGCATGACGAGGTAGAGGTGGCCGTCCTCCTCGCCCGCGCCGTAGACCGGGACGACGTTCGCGTGCTCGATCGACGCGGTCATCCGCGCCTCGCGCTCGAAGCGCTCGCGCACGTCGGGGTCGGCGGCCTGCGCGCCGTCGATGAGCTTGAGCGCCACGGGACGCCCGAGGCGCAGCTCGGTCGCCCGGTAGATCACGCCCATCCCGCCGCGGCCGAGGACCCCCTCGATGCGGCAGCCGGCGAACTCGCTGCCTGTCTCGAGGTCGGCCATCGACCACCTATTCTGCCGCGCCCGGAGGCACGGCCGCCTCAGCGCTCGTAGTTGCCCAGCTGCGCGCGCAGCGCGTCGTAGCCCTTGCGCGGCGTCCCGTCGGGTGCGGTGAGCCCCGCGTCGAAGCGCGCGTCGCAGCCCGCGCCGGTCCAGTTGTAGACGTAGATCCGCGCCACGCCGGCCGTCCGGTAGGTCTTGGCGAGCGAGAACATGTAGGTGATCCGGTTGGCCGCGCGCGTCGTGTTGCACGGGAAGTCGGCGCCGAACTCGACCAGCCCGCCAGTCTCGGTGAACCAGATCTTCGCGGACGTGTTGTAGCGGTGCGTGATGTGGATGACGTTGCGCGTGAAGACCGTCCGCAGGCGGTTGACGTCGCCGTAGTTGTGGAGGCCGACGATCGTCGCGCGCTTGCGGAACGTGGGCGAGAGGTGCGCGAAGAAGGTGGTCATGTAGCGCTCGACGCCGGTCTGGTCGAGCACGTCGAGGGCCACCACGCCGCAGGATGCGCACGAGCCCTTGACCATCCGGTACATCTCCTCGAAGAACTGCGCTGCGCGGGTCGGGCTGCGGTAGGTCGGCTGGCTGGCGTGGTTGGCCTCGTTCCACGTGCCGAACTCGCGGACGCCGAGCCCGCGGAAGTACCGCACCAACCGCCCAACCTCGGCGTGGTACTCGGCGACGCTCGGCAGGTGGGCCCGCTTGGAGGTGAAGTCGTCGGTCGAGATGTGCAGCAGGACCTGGAAGCCGTGGGCGCGCGCGGTCTCGACGTAGGTGCGCGCGGCGAGCCGCTGCGCGTCGTCGTCCATGGCGTTCCACGGGATGAAGTAGCGGACGCGCTCGAACTTGGCGCGCTGGAACGCGGGCTGGTCGAACATCGCGGTGCCCTGGTCGCCGATCCCGACGCGGATCGGGAGGCGCGCCTGCGCCGCGGGACTCGCGACGGCGAGCAGGAGCAGGACGACGAGCGGCAGGAGGCGGCGCATCACCCGGTCCTGCCCGCGTGCAGCGCAGCTACTCGCGCCGATCGCGAATCGGCGTCGACGCGCGCCGCCCCGACCCGCACACTCCAGGCATGTCCACCGTCTCCTTCTCCCAGACCAGCGACGACGCGTTCACCGCCGACGTCCTGGAGTCCGACGTCCCCGTCCTCGTCGACTTCTGGGCCGCCTGGTGCGGCCCGTGCCGCGCGATGCACCCGATCCTCGACCAGCTCGCGACCGAGCGCGACGACCTCCGCGTCGTCGGCCTGGACGTCGAGGCCCACCAAGCGATCGCCGCGAAGTTCAGCGTCCTCTCGATGCCGACGTTCATGGTGTTCAAGAACGGCGAGCCCGTCCTGACGCTCATCGGCTCGCGGCCGAAGCGCCGGCTGGAGCAGGAGCTGGCGGAGGTGCTGTAGGGCGCGCCCTTGTACGACGGCGCGGACGGCACCACCGCGGCCGACGTGCTGTAGACCTCCGCTCGTGGAGCACGAGCACGAGCACGAGCGCCAACCGCGATGGGTGCGCCACGGCCCGGGGGCCGTCCTCCTCGTCGCCGTGATCGCGATCATCGGCGCGTTCTGCGCGATGGCCTACCACGGCGAGTGCACCGATCCCGGGCCGCCGGTCGACGTGCCCGAGCCCGGCTCTCCGCGCGGCAAGCTGTGCGCGGCGATCCCGCCCGGCTCGCCGTGGCTGCTCGTGCTCGTCCCGGTCGTCCTCGTCGGCGCACTCGCCTACCTGCGCGGCCCCGAGCGTCGCACCACGCTCGCCCTCGGCGTCCTCGCCGTGGCCGCCCAGGTCGCGCTCCCGACCTGGGCCGCGACGCTCCAGTTCGCCTCCACCATCTAGCCCAGCGCCGCCCGCAGGTGCTCGGCCAGCAGCCGCGCGACCGGCGCCGGCG
>JAOPZG010000165.1 GCA_025964215.1 Conexibacter sp. | reverse complement strand
CGGACGCGCGGATCGCGCAGGCCGGCGAGCGGCTGAGCGACGGCCGCTACGTCGCCGCGCCCGTGCGCCTGACCGGCACCCACAGCGGCGAGCTGCCCGGCATGCCGGCGACGCGCCGCCCGTTCTCGGTCCACGCCGTCCTCTACTGCGAGCTCGACCCGCCGCGCGAGCGCCTCTGGCGCGTCCGCGCCTTCTTCGACCTCTACGAGGCGTCCGTCCAACTCGGCGTCCTTCCGTCCCACGGCGGCGTCGGCGAGCGCGCGCTGATGCTCCTGCGCGGCTTCGGCCTGCGCGCGCGCTCCTAGCTCAGCACGGTGCAGCCGCGCGCGGCGAGGGCGCGGGCGACCGGCGGCAGGTCGGGGAAGAACGGCGTCCAGCGGAGGTCGAGCTTCTCGAGCGCGGAGAGGTCGGCGAGGGTGGCGGGGAGCGCTGTCAGCGGGTTGGCGCGGAGGTCGAGGGTGCGGAGGCGCGTCAGGTCGCCGAGGGTGTCCGGCAGCGTCGCGAGCGCGTTGTCGCGGAGGTCGAGGACGCGGAGGTCTCGGAGCTCTCCGATCGTCTCGGGGAGCGACGTGAGGCCGTTGCCGCGCGTGTGGAGCTCGCGCAGCGCGGCGAGGTCGCCGATCGTCTCCGGGAGCGACACAAGGGCATTGCCTTGGACGCGGAGCTCGACGAGGGCGTGCAGCTCGCCGATCCAGCCCGGGAGCTCCGCGATGTCGTTGCCGTCGAGGCCGAGGTAGCGCAGGCGCTCCAGCCCGCGCACGCCGTCGGGCACCGCGGTGAGCGCGTTGTCGCCGAGGTAGAGGAGCTCCAGCGCGCGCAGCCGCCCGAGCGCGTCGGGGACGCGCGCCAGCCGGTTGTGCGCGGCGTCGAGCGTGTGGAGCTCGACCAGCGCGCCGACCTCGTCCGGCAGCTCCGTCAGCGCCATGTCGGCGATCACCAGGCGCCGCAGCTCGGCGCGCGCCCACGTCGCCGGCGGGATCTCCCGCAGCCCGCGGAGATCCAGGGCGCTCACCGCGCCACGACGTCGATCGTCCCCTCCATGCCCGGGTGCAGCGTGCACTCGTACTTCACCGCGCCGGCCTTCGACGGCGTCCAGCTGAAGGTCTTGTCCTTGTTGAACGTCTCGGAGGCGAACGTCGCGCCGCTGTCGGCCTTGACGTCGTGGCCGACGGAGTCGTCGTTGGTCCACGTGATCTCCTGGCCGACGGGCACCTGGACGTGGTCGGGCTTGAAGCGTAGCGAGGCCATCCCGATCGTCTCGCCCGGCTTGAGCGCCTGCGCCTTGCCGCCGCCGCCCGAGCCGCCCCCGCAGCCCGCGGCGGCGAGCGCTGCGACGACGAGCGAGGCGGGGAGGAGGCGGCGGAGCATGCGGCTCAGCCTACGACGCGCGGAGCTCGATCAGCACCGGCGCGTGGTCGGAGAGGCCGTCGCGCGGGAGGGTCCGCGGCGGGGTCGCGACGGTCAGCGCGCCGCGCGTGTAGAAGCGGTCGATGCGGTGGCCGCCGGCGTCCGCGAACCCGGGGACCTCGGGGTCCGGGACGTTGAGGTCGCCGCCGAGCAGCACGGGCGCCGCGCCCGCCCAGCGCGCGAGCGTCTCCCCGCAGCGGACCGCGTCGGCGCGCGCGAGCGGCTTGGGGTTGGCCGTCGCGTGGACGTTGGCGACCCAGAGCCCGGACTCCGCCAGCCGGACCGCGTGCAGCACGCGCCGCTCCGGGCGGAAGCGCAGCCGCAGCGAGGCGTGCTCCGCGATCCCCTCGCCGCGGACGAGGATCGCGTTCGCGCCGCCGCCGTTGGCCTTGATGAGGTCCGGGCGCCGCTCGGCGATCGCGCGGCGCAGCGGCAGCAGCGCGTTGCGCGAGGTCAGGACGGTGCGCTCATCGGCCCCGCACGCGGCGGCCAGCGCCGGCGGCCACCACGGCGGGACCTCCTGCAAGAGCGCGACGTCCCACTCCCAGCCGGAGATCATGTCCGTGAACGCGCCCAGCAGCGCATGGCGGCGCTCCGGGACCGAGCGGCCGTGGAAGAGGTTCCAGGTGAGGACCCGCATCAGGCGGCCTATGATGCCCGGCTCCCATGCGCCACCTCCTGACGGGCACCGAGCTCACCGCCGACGACCTCCACGCGATCCTCGACCGCGCCGCCGCGCTGAAGCTCGCGCCGCGCTCGAGCAGCGTGCTCGACGGCCGCACGGTCGCGCTCGTCTTCCAGAAGCCGAGCACGCGGACGCGCGTGAGCTTCGAGGCCGGGATCGTCGAGATGGGCGGCCACCCGATGGTCCTGCGCCCGGGCGACACGCAGCTCGGGCGGGGCGAGTCGCTGCGGGACACCGCGCGCGTCCTGGGCCGGCACGTCGCGGCGGTCGGGGTCCGGACGCACGCCGACAGCGAGTTGGAGGGGCTGGCGGCCGAGGACCAGCTCCCGGTCTTCAACATGCTCACGCAGAACGCGCACCCCTGCCAGGTGCTGGCGGACCTGCTGACGCTGCGCGAGGCGTTCGGCGCGCTCGAGGGGCTGAAGCTCACCTACGTCGGCGACGGCAACAACATGGCGCGCTCGCTGCTCGACATGGGGACGGTCGCGGGCGTCGAGGTCGTGCTCAGCACGCCGCCGGAGTTCTCGCTGCCGGGGGCGCCGAGCGTGCCGGATCCGCGCGAGGCGGTCGCGGGCGCGAACGCGATCTACACCGACGTGTGGGTCTCGATGGGCGACGAGGACACGGCGGACGCGCGGCGCGCGGCGCTCGGTCCCTACCGGATCGACGACGCGCTGCTCGATGCCGCGGCGCCGGGGGCGATCGCGCTGCACTGCCTGCCCGCGCATCCCGGCGAGGAGATCACCGAGGCCGTGCTCTACGGCCATCGCCAGCACATCTGGGACCAGGCGGAGAACCGCCGCCACGCCCAGAAGGCGATGTTGGAGTGGTTGCTCGCGGGCTGAGGTCCCCATGCCCGAGGGCGGGCCGTCGCCGGAAGGGTCGGTGTGCAGGCTCCGGCGACGACCCGCCGCCCGGGGCTGGACCCGGTATGGGGATGTCGCAACGACTACAACGGCGTCGTTCGATGGAACTTGCGGGGAGTCGAGCGGATAGGGTCGCGCGCAGTACCGCGCCCCCGCCTGCTCGAAGGGATCCCCGCCATGCCGCAGCCCAAGAAGACCTCGCCGGCCCGCACGCCGGCGGCTGCCAAGAAGCGCGCCGCGGCGGCGAAGCCCAAGCCGCGCGCGAAGACGGCCGCCGCCGCGAAGCCCAAGCCGCGCGCGGCCGCGAAGCCCAAGGCCGCCGCGAAGCCGAAGCCGAAGCCGAAGCCGC
>JAOPZG010000349.1 GCA_025964215.1 Conexibacter sp. | reverse complement strand
CTGGCGCCGCAGACATCCCCGACGAAGCGGAGCCGTACCGATGGCCAGCACCAGCCCCATGACCGTGACCGTGACCGGCGCCGCCGGCCAGATCGGCTACGCGCTGCTGTTCCGCATCGCCTCGGGGCAGCTGCTCGGCCCCGACACCCGCGTGCGCCTGCGCCTGCTCGAGATCGAGCCGGCCCTCAAGGCCGCCCAGGGCACCGCGATGGAGATCGACGACTGCGCCTTCCCGCTGCTGTCGGGCATCGACATCACCTCCGACGCCAAGGCCGCCTTCGACGGCACCAACGTCGCCCTGCTCGTCGGCGCGCGCCCGCGCACCGCCGGCATGGAGCGCGCCGACCTCCTGGAGGCCAACGGCGCGATCTTCAAGCCGCAGGGCAAGGCCATCAACGACCACGCCGCGGACGACATCAAGGTCCTGGTCGTCGGCAACCCGGCCAACACGAATGCGTTGATCGCCCAGAGCAACGCCCCGGACGTCCCGGCCGAGCGCTTCACCGCGATGACGCGCCTGGACCAGAACCGCGCCTACGGCCAGCTCGCCGCCAAGCTCGGCATCCCGCTGACCGACATCGAGGACCTCGTCATCTGGGGCAACCACTCCCCGTCGATGTTCCCCGACCTCTTCAACGCCAAGGTCAACGGCAAGCCGGCCGTCGAGGCCGTCGACGACATGGCGTGGTACGAGAACGAGTACCTGCCGAACGTCGGCAAGCGCGGCGCCGCGATCATCGAGGCCCGCGGCGCGTCGTCCGCGGCGAGTGCCGCGAACGCCGCGATCGACCACGTCCACGACTGGGTCCTGGGCGCCGACGGCCTCGTCTCCATGGCGGTGCCGTCGGGCGGCCAGTACGGCGTCGAGGAGGGCATCATCTCGTCCTTCCCGGTCCGCGCCAGCGGTGGGAGCTACGAGATCGTCGAGGGCCTCGAGGTCGGCGAGTTCGCCCAGTCCAAGATCGACATCACCGTGAACGAGCTCAAGGGCGAGCGCGACGCGGTCCGCGAGCTCGGTCTGATCTAGGCCGCGTCCATCGCGTGCCAGCCCCGGCCCTCCTTGCGGATGAGGCCCTCCTTCTGGAGGCCGGGGAGCACGCGGTAGAGGTAGTTCTGCTGGATGCCCATCTTCTCGGCGATCTCCGGGATGGTGATGCCCGGGTTCGTCGTGACCAGCTCCAGCGCCTGCTTGCCGCGCGTGCCGGAGCCGCGCGGGCGCCCGCGGCGGCCGTTGCCCGCAGCCGCTCCACCGGTGGAGCCTCCGGACCGGCGGCGGGAGGGAGCGGTCGCGGTCGCCTTGTCCCCTACGCCGTCCAGTGCGGAGACCGCCGCTTCCAAACGGTGGAACTCGTCCACCAGAGGACGCAGCTCCTTGAGCCGCTCCTGCATCTCTCGCCGCTTTTCATCCAGGAAGTCTGCCATCGTCTGCCTTCTTGAAGTTACAATTAGTGGAAGTGAGTGTCACATGGAAGTAGGTGAAGGTCAATGCGCCGCAAGGTGACGTGCACTGCTCAGACACTCACGGGGGAGCACGCCGCGCTGCTGCTGGCGCAGCTCGACCTGACCGCGCTGCTCGTGCTCGGCGGGCGCGAGGGGCTGGCCGAGGACCTCGCCGGCGCCGCCGCCTCCCAAGGCTACGAGCCGCGGATCCGAGGCGGTGGCTGGGCGGACGCCGCGGGCGCCGACCTCGTGGTCCTCGACGCCGTGCAGGACGACACGGCGCGGGAGATCGCGGAGCGCTGCTCGGGCGCGGTCGTGATCGTCGCGACCGCGACGCCGGTGACCGACGTCCAGCGCCTGCTCGACGGCACCCACCTCCCGCGCGCCCGGATCATCGGCGCGTCGGTGGAGGGCGCCGGGCCGATCACCGCCGCGGCGCGCGCGGTGGAGATCGCCGACGCGGTCCTGCGCGACCGCCGGCGCGCGCTCAGCGCCGCCGTGCTCGTCCTGGGCGAGGAGGGCGACGAGGGCGTCCAGCTCCGCGACGCGCGGATCGGGGCGGGCGGGGTCCAAGCGATCTTGTAGGCGTCGATGGGGCGCCTAGCGCTCCATCAACGCCTTCAACTTGCGCAGCGACGCGTCGGCCTCCTTGGCCGGCAGGCCGCCGACGAGGGCGTTGCTCGCGACGGCGCCGAGCGGCCCGAGCGGGGCCTTGAACTCGTTGCGGTAGTCGAAGCGCGTGCCGCCCTTGCCGTTGTCGCTGAGGCGGTACTCGGTCTCGGCGTGCGAGCGGGCGGGGCCGCGGCCCTTCCACGTCGCGTGGTGCGGCGCCTTGCTGTCGGCGAGGTGCCACTTGACCTTGAAGTTGGCGCCGCGGAGGCACAGCACCTGGACCATCTCGTCGTCGGAGTGCGAGACGAGCCGGCGGTGGATGGTCACCCAATCGCCGAGGCGCGTCGGGTCCATCACCGTCTTCCAGACGTCCTCGATCGCCGCGTCGATGTCGATGCTCGTGGCCACGTCGCTCACGATCCAGGACCCTAGAGGTTGCGGCCGCGCCTCAGCGCGCCCGCAGCTCCTCGGTCGCCTCCCAGTCGCGCAGCGCCCGCTCGATCGCGGCGTCGAGCCGGTGCAGGCGGACGCCGAGCAGGGCGGCGGCGCGGTCGTCGCGCGGGAGCAGGTCGCCCTCCAGGCCCTCCATCAGCGGGCCGATCAGCGCGTGGTCCTCGCCGGCGATCGCCGCGGCGACGACGCTGGCGATGGGGGTGAGGCTGAAGCCGAGCCGGATCGGCGCGCGGCCGACGAGCAGCGAGTCCCGGATCCGCGTCACGAGCTCGCCGTAGGTGACGACGTCCGGGCCGGCGATGTCGAGCGAGAGCGGGCCGTCGACGGCTGGCGAGGTGCCGCCGGCGAGCAGGAGCGAGAGGACGTCGCGGCCGTCGATCGGCTGCGTGCGGTGCTCGCGCCACGCGGGCAGCGGCATCACCGGGACGCGCTCGACCAGCCGCACCAGGAACCGGAAGGAGCGCGAGCGGGCGCCGATGACGATCGAGGCGCGGAGCGCGAGCGCCTCGGGCGCGGCCTCCAGCAGCGCCTGCTCGACCTCGAGGCGGCTCGCGAGGTGGTCGGAGGCCCGGCCGGTGTCCGGGACGAGGCCGCCGAGGTAGACGACCCGGCGCACGCCGGCGCGCTGGGCGGCCTGCGCGAACTGCTCGGCCGCGCGGCGGTCGCGCGAGCGGAAGCCGTCGGCGGTCCCGCTCTCCATCGAGTGGATCAGGAAGTACGCGACGTCCACGCCGTCGAGCGCGGCGTCGAGGCCGGCGCCGCTGACGGCGTCCCCGGTCGCGATCTCCAGGCCCTCGACGTCGACCCCCGCGCCGGCCACGCGCGCCGGGTCCCGGGCGAACGCGCGCACGCTCTCGCCCGCCGCCTGGAGGCGGGGGATGAGCGCGGCGCCGACGTAGCCGCTGGCGCCGGTGACGAGGACACGCGACATCGCCCGCAGCAAGATATAGGACTTCGGTAGCAGGTCGACCGTGGTCGCGGAGGTCTTTGCGCCATCCTCCCCGCAAACACCGGCAAACGACACGAAATTCCCGCTCTTAGCAGGGAATTCCGCATTTGTCGGCATTTGCGGGATGGGTCGTTGCAGGTGCCGGTCCCGACGTGGTTCGATGCCGTCGTCGTGAACGGGCGGGTCGAGCTGAAGGAGTCGGGGCACGGGATGTCGAAGGCGCGCGCGAAGAGCAAGAAGCCGAGCTGCGAGGAGTGCTACTTCCGCTGCAACATGCTCTGCGCGCTGACGCTCGACGAGCCGTGCTCGACGTTCCGCCCCGATCATCCCGAGGGGCTGCGCCCGGCGCAGCAGATGCGCTTCCACTTCCGCCAGCCGGGCCGCACGACCGCCGCCTGGGCGTTCCCCAACGCCCAGGAGCAGGCCGCGCTGCACGCGTAGCGCGAGGCGCCTCCGCGTTAGGGTCAGCGGCATGAAGATCCGTGCCGCCGTCCTCGAGGAGTTCGCCCAGCCGCTGGTGGTCCAGGAGGTCGACCTCGACGGCCCCGCGCCGGGCGAGGTGCTGGTCCGCCTCCACGCCTGCGGGGTCTGCCACACCGACATGTACACCGCCTCGGGCGCGGATCCCTCGGGCTACTCGCCGACGGTCCTCGGGCACGAGGGCGCGGGCGTCGTTGAGGCGCTCGGCGAGGGCGTCACGGACCTCGCGGTCGGCGACCACGTCGTCACGCTCTTCTCCCCTCAGTGCCGGGAGTGCCTGCACTGCCGCAGCGAGAAGAAGAACCTCTGCCTGGCGATCCGCGAGCAGCTGAACCTCGGGT
>JAOPZG010000341.1 GCA_025964215.1 Conexibacter sp. | reverse complement strand
CTGCTGCTCTTCGGCGCGCTCTACCTGCTGGGGTCCCACAACGGGGACGGCGGTGGCTCGTCGGCCGCGACGACGACGGGGCGGACGACCACGACGCCCGTGCCGGCGCGGACGACGAAGACGACCTCGACGACCTCGGGCTCCTCGTCGTCCAAGAAGAAGAAGGCGTCGTCGTCCTCCAAGTTGGTGCGGTTGCAGCTCGTCCCCACGGGGCCGGCCCCGGTCTTCGCCTGCCTGGTCGACGCGAGCGGCACCGCGCGGATCCCGGGCACGTCGCTGCAGCAGGGCAGCTCGGCCGGGCCGTACCGCTCCAAGAGCTTCCGGCTGCTGCTGGGCAACGGCAACGCGCGGTTGCGCGTGGACGGCAAGCTCCGCACCGTGCCGCAGGTGAGCCCGGTGGCGTTCAAGATCCGCAAGGGGTCGGTCAAGCGCGTCGACCCGAAGTCCGTCCCGAGCTGCAGCCGATGAGCGCGCGCGTCGCAAGCGCCGTTCGCGCCGGGATCGTCGTGACGGGGACCGAGGTCCTGACCGGGCGGGTCGTGGACCGCAACGGGCCGTGGCTCGCCGAGCGCCTGCGCGAGCTGGGGGTCGACGTCGCGCACAACATCGTCGTCGGCGACCGACCGCAGGACGTCCGCGACGCGCTCGGCTGGCTCGCGTCGGCGGGGATGGACCTGATCGTCACCAGCGGCGGGCTCGGCCCGACCGAGGACGACCTGACCGCCGCGGTGGTCGGCGAGTTCCAGGGACGGCCGTCGGCGCTCGACGAGGCGCTGGAGGGGCGGATCTGGAAGATCCTCGAAGGGCTGATGATCCGCTGGCCGGACCTCGACGAGGAGGCGATCCGGCGCTCGAACCGCAAGCAGGCGATGGTGCCGGAGGGCGCCACGGTGCTGGAGCCGGTGGGGACCGCGCCGGGGTTGATCGTGCCGCCTCCTGCCTCGGCTTCTTCTGGTCCTTCTGTCGTCGTGCTGCCAGGGCCGCCGCGCGAGCTGCAGCCGATGTGGCGCGCCGCGGTGGAGACGGAGGCGTTCAAGGCCGCCACCGCGGGCGCGACGGTCTACCGCCAGCACATGCTGCGGCTCTTCGGGATCCCGGAGTCGGAGATCGCCAACACGATGTTGCAGGCGCGCGAGGCGGGGATCGACCTCGACGCGCTGGAGATCACGACCTGCCTGCGCCGCGGCGAGGTCGAGGTCGTCACGCGCTACGAGCCGCCGCAGCAGGGGATCTACGACGCGTTCGCGGGGCTCGTGGCCGATCGGCATCCGCGGGAGCTGTTCTCGGACGACGGGACGTCGGTGGACGAGCAGGTGGCGGAGTTGCTGCGGTCGTCGGGCCGTTCGATCGCGACGGCCGAGTCGTGCACGGGCGGGCTGCTCGCCGGGCGGCTGACGGATCTCGCGGGCTCTTCCGCGTACGTGCTCGGCGGGTTGGTGGTGTACTCGAACGCGGCCAAGACCGCGCTGGCGGGCGTCTCCCCGGAGCTGATCGAGCGCACGGGCGCCGTGTCGGTCGAGGTCGCCGAGGCGCTGGCCGACGGCGCGATCGCGGCGGTCGGCGCCGACGTCGGCGTCGGGATCACCGGCATCGCGGGCCCGGGCGGGGGGACGGAGGAGAAGCCGGTGGGCACCGTGTGCTTCTCGGTCGCGGCGACCGACGGCTCGCGGGTCACCCGCCGGCTCGTCCTGCCCGGCGGCCGCTTCGACGTCCGCGACCGCTCGACCACCGTCGCCATGCACCTGATCCGGCGGGTGCTGCGGGGCGAAGCCGCGGGCTGAGGGCCGGCCGTGCCCGCGCGCCTCTTCGTCGCGGTCGAGCTGGGCGGCGAGGATCGCCGCGCGCTGGTGGCGTGGGCGCGGGAGGCGGTCGCCGCGGACCGCGCGCTGCGCGGGGTCGCGGCGGACTCCGTCCACCTCACGCTCGCCTTCCTCGGCGACTGCCCGGTCGAGGAGATCGGGCCGCTGGGCGCGGTCGTCGAGGAGCTGGCGGGCTGGCCGGCGCCGCCGCTCTCGACCGGCGGCGCGCTCTGGCTCTCGCCGCGGCGCCCGCACGTGCTGAGCGTCGCGGTCGCCGACGAGGAGGGCGCGCTGGCGGCGCTCCACGCGACGCTCTGGGACGCGCTCGAGGAGCTCGGCTACGAGCGCGAGACGCGGCGCTTCCGGCCGCACCTCACGGTCGCGCGCGTGCGCCACGGCTGGACGCCGGCGACGGTCGCGCTGCCGCCGACGCCGGCGCTCGAGCTCGACGTCCGCGGGGTCGCGCTGATGCGGTCGTGGCTCGGCGAGGGCGCGCCGCGCTACGAGGCGCTCGTCCGTGCGGAATTCGGTGCCGAATCGTGACGTTCCGCGTGTCTTCCGGCACACGAACGCACGTACGCTTCTGCGCATCGGAGTTCCGTCCGACGCGACCCGCACACTGGTTCGCACTTCCGCGTTCGAGAGAGGTTTCACCCCGCATGCCCGCAACCGACGAGAAGGCCATCAAGGCCCGCGACACCGCCCTTGCCACCACCCTGACCCAGATCGAGCGCGAGTTCGGCAAGGGCTCGGTCATGCGCATGGGCGACCCGGGCGCGCAGGTCAAGGTCAACGCCATCCCGACCGGCGCGCTGTCGCTGGACCTCGCGCTCGGCATCGGCGGCATGCCGCGCGGCCGCATCGTCGAGCTCTTCGGCCCGGAGTCCTCCGGCAAGACGACGCTCGTCTACCACGTGCTCGCCGAGGCCCAGCGCCTGGGCGGCGTCTGCGCGTTCATCGACGCCGAGCACGCGATGGACCCGCTGTACGCGCAGGAGATCGGCGTCAACATCGACAACCTGCTGGTGTCGCAGCCCGACTACGGCGAGCAGGCGCTCGAGATCTGCGACATGCTCGTGCGCTCCGGCGCGGTGGACGTCGTGGCCATCGACTCCGTCGCGGCGCTGACGCCGCGCGCCGAGCTCGAGGGCCAGATGGGCGACCAGACCGTCGGCCTGCAGGCGCGGATGATGAGCCAGGCGATGCGCAAGCTCGCCGGCAACCTGAACCGCACGCAGACCCTCTGCCTGTTCACGAACCAGATCCGCGAGAAGATCGGCGTCATGTTCGGCTCGCCCGAGACGCAGCCGGGCGGTCGCGCGCTGAAGTTCTACAGCTCCCAGCGCCTGGACATCCGGCGCATCGAGACGCTGAAGGACGGCACCGAGGCGGTCGGCAACCGCGTCCGCGTGAAGGTCGTCAAGAACAAGGTCGCCGCGCCGTTCCGCCAGGCCGAGTTCGACATCGAGTTCGGCAAGGGCGTCTCCAGCTCGGGCTGCATCCTCGACCTCGGGATCGAGCACGACATCGTCTCGAAGTCCGGCTCGTTCTTCTCCTACAACGGCGACCGCCTCGGCCAGGGCCGCAACAACGCCAAGGGCTTCCTGGACGAGCATCCCGAGATCGCGGCGGAGATCGAGGACAAGGTCTACCGCGCGCTCGACATCGACCGCGACCTGGTCGCGCCGATCGACCGCGACGCGGTGCCCGAGGGCGTCGACCCGGCGACGGGCGAGATCACGGCCGAGCGGAAGTCGGCGGCGACCGCCTAGCGGGCCGGGGCGTTCTCGGTCGTGACGACCGCCGAACGGGCTCTCGACCCCGAAGCGCGCCTCCAGCACGCGCTCGACCTCAGCTACCGCTACCTCGGGTTCCGTGATCGCACGGTGCTCGAGGTGCGGCGGCACCTCGAGGCCAAACGCGTCGAGCCGGACACGATCGAGCAGTCGGTCGCCGAGCTCTGCGACCTCGGCTACCTCGACGACGCGCGCTTCGCGCAGCGCTTCGTCGAGGACCGCCGCGCGCTCGACCACTGGGGCAACGAGCGCATCGAGCGCAAGCTGCTCGCCTCCGGCGTCGATGCCGACCTCGTCGCCGCGGCCCTCGCCGCCGGCGACGCGGCCGAGAGCCAGTTCACCGCCGCCCTCGCCACGCTCTCCCGCCGCTTCCCCGCGCCGCCGGAGACGCCGAAGGACCGCGACCGCGCCCTCGGCTTCCTCGTGCGCAAGGGCTATGAGATGGAGACCGCGTACGACGCGATCCGCGCCTACGGGCGCGACTGACGGATGCGCCCGCAGAACTGACGGATAAGGTCGCTCGACCACTCGCGATCTCGGAGGTTGTCGTGCCCGTTCGTCTCCCGCTCTGCGTCGGCATGCTGCTGGTCCTGCTGCTCGCGCTCGCCCCGGCCGCCGCGCAAGCGCAGGCGGTCCGGACGTGGGTGTCCGGGACGGGCAATGACGCCAACCCGTGCTCGCGGACGGCGCCATGCCAGACATACGCGGCGGCGGCCTCGGCGACCGCCACCGACGGCGAGATCGACGCGATCGACTCCGGCGGCTTCGGGGTGCTGAACATCGTCAAGGGCCTCACGCTCGACGGCTCGGGTGCGCAGGCCTCGATCCTGGGGAGCGGGGCCGCGTCGGCGGTCATCGTCAACGCGCCGGACGCCGCGGTCGTCCTCCGGGACCTGTCGATCAACGGCGCCGGTCCCGCGGCGGACGCCTGCGGTGCCGGCTCGGTCAACGGCATCCGGATCCTCGCCGCGCGCTCGGTGCGCATCGAGAACGTCGACATCAGCCGGTTCAAGGGCGCCGCGGTGCTCGTGGCACCCTCCGCGGGGGCGACGTCGGTCAGCGTGGAGCACGTGTCGATCGCCGACATGTGCACCGGTCGCGGCATCGACGTCTCCCCGACGGGAACCGGCACGGCGAAGGTCCTCGTGTCGAACTCCAACCTCAGCCACCTCGCCGTCGGGGTGTTCGCAGGGACCGGGGGACACGCGTTCCTGAGCGGCTCGACGATCTTCGACGCCGCCACGGGCATCGCGACGGATGGCGCGGGCGAGATCGACGACGACGGCGGCAACGTCTTCAGCGGGAACGGGACCGACGGCACGCCGACGCGCAAGGC
>JAOPZG010000324.1 GCA_025964215.1 Conexibacter sp. | reverse complement strand
CCTCGAGGTAGGCGATGCGGCGGTGGCCGAAGCCGGGCGCGCGGATCGCGGTCGCCTCCATCGTGCCGTGCTGGTTGTTCTGCACCAGCATGCCGAGCGCCGCGCCGTCGACCTTCTCGGCGAGGATGATCAGCGGCTCGGGCCGGCGCATGACCTGCCCGATCGCGCCCATCAGCTCCTGCACGGTCGAGATCGGCCCGGTCGTCATCAGGATGTAAGGGTTGTCGAGCACCGTCTCCATCCGCATGCGATCGCGGATCAGGTACGGCGAGAGATGCCCGTTCTCGACGTGCAGCCCCTCCACGAACTCGACGGCGATCCCGGGCTCGTCGCTCTCCTCGACGGAGACGACGCCCTCCTCGCCCACGCGGTGCAGCGCGTCGGCGACCGCGATGCCGATCCGCTCGTCCTCCTTGGCGGCGATCGTCGCGACGTGCCGCAGCAGGGCGACGTCGTCGACGTCGACGGCGCTGCGCAGGAGCGCGGCGACGACCAGGTCGACGGCCTCCTCGATCCCGCGGCGCAACATCATGGGGTTGGCGCCCTCGTCGAGCACGCGCATGCCCTCGCGGATCAGCGACTGCGCGAGCAGCGTCGCCGTCGTTGTGCCGTCGCCGGTCAGCTCGGAGGTCTTGTCGGCGACCTCGCGCACGAGCTGCGCGCCCATGTTGGAGAACTGATCGCTCAGCTCGATCTCGCGGGCGATGGTCACGCCGTCGTTGGTGATCGTCGGCGCGCCGGTGAGGCGCTCGAGCACGACGTTGCGGCCCTTCGGCCCCAGCGTGACCTTGACCGTGTCGGCCAGCTCGTCGACCCCGGCCTGCAGCCGGCGCCGCGCGTCGCTGTTGAAGTGGATGATCTTGCCCATGGGATGTGGCCTCTCTACTCAGGCGGCGTCGGCGACGAGGATGCCGCGACCCTGGAGGCGGCCCTGGTCGAGGTCGGCCATCGCGTCGTTGACGGCTTCCAGCGGATAGGTGCTCGTGTGCAGCGTGACCTTGGCCTGCGCGGTCAAGGTCATCAGCTCGGCGAGGTCGTTGTAGGACCCGACGAGGTTCCCGATGAAGTTGATCTCGCGCGAGATGATGTCGATGGTCGGGACGTCGATGTTCTCGCCGTAGCCGATCACGTAGTAGTTGCCCGCCTCGCGCAGCATCGCGACGCCGTCCTTGGTCGCGCCCTTCTCGCCGACGAAGTCGATGATCGCCTCGGCGCCGACCCCGTCGGTCATCTCGAGGATCGTGTCGACCTGCTTGCCGTCGGCGGCGACCGTCGTGTCGGCGCCGATCTCGCTCGCCAGCGCCCGCGCCTCCTCCGACGGGTCGATCACGATGATCTCGGCCGGCGTCATCGCCTTCAGGCACTGGATCCCGATGTGGCCGAGGCCGCCGGCGCCGATGACCACGGCGCGCGAGCCCGGGTACAGGACGCTCACGGCCTTCTTGACCGCGTGGTAGGCGGTCAGGCCCGCGTCGGCGAGCGCGGCGATGTCCTTGGGGTGGAGCGTCGGCGGCAGCTTGACCACCGACCGCGCGCTGGTCTTCAGCAGCTGGGCGAAGCCGCCGTCGACCGAGATCCCCGGGAACGAGTTGTCGATGCAGTGGACGTCGTCGCCCGCGCGGCACGCGCGGCAGAGCCCGCAGGTGATCAGCGGGTGGACGATGACCGTGTCGCCGACCTCGACGTTGCTGACCGCCGAGCCGATCTCCTGCACCCAGCCCGCGTTCTCGTGGCCCAGCACGTAGGGCAGCTCGACGCCGGACTTCTCGGCCCACTGCCCTTCTTGTACGTGAAGGTCGGTGCGGCACAGCCCCGCGCCGCCGACGCGCACGATCACGTCGTGCGGCCCGGTGATCGTGGGCTCGGCGATCTGCTCGACGGCGAGCGCCTCGTGGTACTTGTGCAGCCGGGCGGCGATCATGCGACGGCGACCTCCTGTGTCGGGTCGGGAACTCCATGGCGGACGTGCAGCAGCGAGCGGCAGATGCCGCCGTTGCTCTCCAGACTCAGGCCGACGAGGCGCGCGCGGCGCAGCCACAGCGGGAGGTCCGCGGCCTCCAGCGCGGACCCGTCGCCGGCGACCAACGCGAAGGACCCCGGGTCGAACGGCAGGCCCAACGCGCGGCGCAGGACCAGGCAGCGCGCGACCTCGGCGCGCAGGTCGACGTCGTTCGACGGGGACAGTCCCTGCAAGTCGGCGACGCGCAGCGCCACCGCGTCCGCAGCGGACAGGCCGCCGCCCTGCAGCGCCGCGCACACCCGCCCCTGCCGCGCCAGCAGCGCCTTGCGCTGGAACAGCTCGCGCAGCGCCTCGAGGTCCGCGGGCGCCGCGCCGGACTCACCCGGGAACGCGTCCTCGAAGTCCCCGCCACGCCCGATGGCGGCGTTGATCTCGCCCCCGGTGTAGTGATCGTCCAAGACGACGGACACGTCCCGCACGCCCGGGACGCCCCGCAGGGCGCCCCGCGCGTCCGACACCATCAGGAACGCGAAGTTCGGCGCGCACTGCGGCGTCGGCAGGCGCAGGTGGACGTCGACGTCGCCGCGGTCGGACACCGAGAGGGAGGCGACGAAGCCGAGCGTGGTGATCGGCTCGTCGAGCTCGGGGTCGTGCACCGCGGCGAGCGCCGCTTCCACCTGCGCCCGCCCGGGGGTCACGCCGCGCCCTCGACCAGCTGCGCGTCGTCGCGCGCGGCCGGCGTCCCGGCCTCGGGCGGAAGCTGAAGCTCCTTGGGCACGTCGACGCCGTACAGGCGCGCGCCGTTGAGCCCCAGGATCTTCTTCTTCGCCGCGGTCGTCCAGCGCGGGTAGTCGGAGAACGTGTCGTCGGGGTAGTCCCAGTCGACCAGCCCCTCGACCTGCCACTTGGGCTCCCAGATGCCGTAGTCGCTGCCGAACAGCATCTTGTCCTCGCCGACCCAGAACAGCAGCTCGCCCATGACCTTGGCGAAGAA
>JAOPZG010000293.1 GCA_025964215.1 Conexibacter sp. | reverse complement strand
AGCCGGCGGACCGGCGGGCGCCGCGGGCGCCGCTCGGCCAGCGCCGTCGCGACGCGCAGCTCCTCGCCCCACTCCAGCAGCCCGGAGAGGTCGCTCATCGGCCGCTCGCTCACCACAGCTCCCGGATCTCGCCGCTCTCGCCCTGGAGGCGGTCGGCGAGCGTGCGCATGCCGCGGGACACGCGTGCCCGCACGGCCTGCTCGTTGATCCCCAGGTGCTCGGCCATCTCCTCGTAGCTCTGCTCCTCGAGGACGCGAAGGCGCAGCGCTTCCTGCTGTTCGTGGGACAAGTCGCGCAGATGTGACGCAACCCGGCGCCGCAGCTCCGAGATCCCGGCCAGCTCCTCGAGCCGCTCGAGCTCGAGGTCGCTCAGGTGCGGGCGCTGGATCCCGAGCCGCTCGAGCGCGCGCGCCTCCGCCCGGTCGCGCCGCACGAAGTGGCTGACCTGGTGGCGCGCGATGCCGTAGAGCCAGCCCACGGCCTCCTCGTGCGTCTCCCCGCGGAACTGCCGGCGGTTGGTGAAGGCCTGCGCGAACGTCTCGGCGATGAGGTCCGCGGCGACCCCGGCGTCCATCGTCTTGCGCGCGACGTAGACGGCCATGCCGGGCGCGTGCGAGCGGTAGAGCGCGTCGAGCGAGTCGCTCGTGATCGTGAAGCGCGGGGGTTCGGGACGGCGACGGAGCACGCCGCGGAGGAGTCTCGCACGGAACGCCGCGCGCATCGAGCGGGTCGCGCCCGCGGGGCTCGCCCGGCTAGCCGGCGTCGGCCTGCTTGCCGGCCTTCGGCTTGGAGCGGCGGCGCTCGTTCTTGAGGAGCGAGCTCGCCGTCTCCCGGCCGACGTACGGCAGCAGGACGGAGAAGAGGAGGTCGGGCAGCAGCGCGGGCAGCTCCTCGCCGCGACCCTGGAGGACGCGCGAGTAGACGACCTCGTAGATGCCGCCGACGAGCGTCTCGGCCGTGAGGGCCGGCGGGAGCTTCGTCTTCGGCAGCTCGGCGGCGGCGGCCTGGCCGATCATCTCGGCGAAGGCGGCCATCGTGCGGTTGCGCCGCTCGATCGCGGTGCTGCCGGCGGCCATGACCTCGACGATGCACATGTCGGCGAAGGCCGGCTCGTCGGCGACGAAGTTCAGGAAGGCGCTGAGGCTGTCGCGGACCTTGGCGACGAGGCCGTCCGCGCCCTCGTAGGCGGCGTAGACCTGCGTGAGGAGCTGCTGCGTGACCTCGTCGTACGCGGCGAGGTAGACGTCTTCCTTGCCGCGGAAGTTGTCGTAGAAGGTCCGGCGGCTGACGCCCGAGGTGACGACGATGTCCTCGACGCTCATCGCGACGTAGCCCGCGGCGCTGCACACGTCCGCCACCGCGGCGAGGATGCGCTCCCGCTGGTTGGAGACCACGAACTGGCGCGACAGGCCGTGACGGCCGGCGGGCAGCTGGTAGGCCTCGCGCTGACGCTTCTTGGGCGGCTGCTCAGGCAAGACGCATGGAAACATACCTGTCTCGTCGGCCGCCTTGCATCTCAGGGCGTGGGGACCGCGCGTTCGGCCGCCGTGCGCGTCACGCGCAGGTACTCGGCCTCGGCGACTTCCGGTCCGACGAACGGGAGGAGCGCGCTGTGCAGCAGGGACGGCAGGAGGCTCGGGAGCTCCTCGGTCCGCTGCGAGGTCACGCGCGAGTAGATGACCTCGTAGATGCCCCCGACGATGGCCTCTATGGCGACCGGCGGGGCGGTGGAGGTGGCGAGCGCGTCGCCCTTCGGTGGCTGCAGGAGGGTCTGGAACGCCTCCATCGCCGCGGTCCGGCGCGCGAGCGCGCGCGGGCCCGCGGCCAGCGCCTCGACGACGCAGACCTGGGCGAGGACGGGCTCGGCGGCCAGGAGGTTGAGGAAGGCGGCGAGGCCGCGGCGCACGCGCGAGGTCCAGCCGTCGCCGCTGGCGAACGCCGCGCTGACGCCGCTGAGGAGCTGGTCGAGGACGAGCTCGTAGGCCGCGAGGAACGCCTCCTCCTTGTTGGCGAAGTGGTCGTAGAACGTGCGCCGCGACACGCCGGCGATGGCGATGACGTCCTCGATCCGCATCGCCGCGTAGCCCGAGCGGCTGGCGGCTTGCAGCACCGCGTCGAGGATCCGCTCGCGCTGGTTGGAGACGACGAAGGCGCGCGGCAGGCCGTGGCGTCCGGCCGGAAGCTGGTGTGGCGCGCGGTTGTGGGACGGACGGTGCTCCACGTCTCAAAACATACTGCTGTTTCTCACCTTCCGCCAGTGTTGCGGCCGTCCCTTACACCCGGTCAGGCGTCGGTCAGCGATCGGACCAACCGCTCAACGCGCGTCACACCGTTCGGGGTCGTGGCTCTTAGAGGGGGTGGGGGTCGATCCGGCGGCCGGCAGGACCGCCGGGAGAGCGAACTAAGGGGTCGGATGAGGATGCTGAGCGAAGTGCTGACCGGCGTGCGGCCGTGCCCGCCGGAGTGCGCGACGTGCGAGCGGCTGCGGGCCGCCGCGGCGCCGGCGGTGCTGATGACGGGGGGCGCCGAGGTGACGATGGCCGACCTGGCCGCCGCGGCCGGGGTGCCGGCATCGGCGCTCGCGGGGCACTGCCCCGAGGGCGCGGCGCGCGTGGTGGCGGATGCCTACCGCCGCGCGGCAGGTGACTTGTACGGGGAGTACGCGGCGTCGTTCCGGCTCGCGGACTCGTGGCCGGAGAAGCTCGGCGCGTCGCTGGAGCGGCTGCTGAGCCGCTTGGCCGCCGAGCCCGCCATGGCGCATCTCTGCTTCGTGGCGCCGGTCTCCGGCGGCGAGGAGCTGCGCGAGATCCGTGAGACGTTCCGGGAGCGCTACGTCGCGCTGCTGGCCTCCGAGCAGGGTCGCCACGCCGACGACGACGAGGAGCTGCTGCCCGAGCTCGCGCTCGAGCTGATGGTCAGCGCCGTCTTCCGGACGATCGGGGAGCTGGTGGCCGACGGCCGCGCGCCGGAGCTGCCGGCGATGCTCGAGGACGTCGCGGGCGCGGCGCAGGTCTTCGAGCCGCGGGTCGCGCTGGCGGTGTGAGCGTCAGACGGTCGCCGTCGTCAGGCGCTCGGCGGCGAGCAGGGTGCAGATGGCCGGCGCGAGGCGCGGGAGCGACGCGTGCCGGCCATCGATGAGGCGGCGCTGGACGATGCGGTGCACCGCGCCGAGGACGGCCTGCGCCACGTCGTCGGAGCGCAGCATCCCGGGCGCGGGCCGCTCGAGGGGATCGCGGTAGCGGACGACCTCCGCGGCCAGCCGGCCCATGGTCGCCTCGTGCCGCGCGAGCCCGACGGGGCCGGCGGCGAGGATGTCGATGCAGAGCACGCGCGCGTGCGCGGGCCATGCGGCGAAGTAGCGCAGCAGCGCGGCGAGCGCCGGCTCCAGCGCGGGGCCGGCCTCGGCGACGATCACCATGATGTCGTCGCGGATCGCGTCGTAGGTCGCGAGCAGGCACTCCTCGCGGTTGGCGAAGTGCTCGTAGAAGGTGCGGCGCGAGGCGCGGGCGGCGACGATCACGTCGTCGACCGTGACGTCGAGGAAGCCGTTGACGGCCGCGCTCTGGGCCATGGCAGCAAGAAGCCGGCTGCGTGCGCAAGCCGGCCAGGAGCTGGGGACTGCGACGGCGCCGTCTCGGAGGACGACGGGCCGGGTGAGTTCGGAGAGCGCGGTGGGCACGGGCGCGTGCGACCTTCCCTGATCGATGAACGTGGCGCGACTCCGGGGGCTCGGACGGATGAGCCCCCGGAGCGCGCGTGGTCCGGCCCGTGGCCGGCGGGGCTACTTGCAGGCGACGCTGCCGTTGTAGGAGATCGGGCTGCCCGCGCTGAGCGTGAACGTGCTCTCGTACGGCCACTTGTGGTTGGCGGGGCACGAGGTCGTGGCGAGCCAGTCCTTGGCGTACGACCTGCCGCCGAGCGTGACGTTCAGCTTGTCGAGCGTGATCGGGATGCCGGCGACGATCTGCAGCGACTTCGGCACCTGGAAGGTGACCTTGTAGGCCCACTTGCCGGTCTGCTTGGTGATCTTGGCCTCGACGGAGGCCGCGACCCGTGCCGGGTTCTGGAGGACCGTCCAGAAGTGGATCAGGTGGGCGCCGCCGTTGACCACGGTGATCTTGGGCTTGGTGATGGTCTGGTCGGCGTGCGCCGTGCCGCCGCCCGAGCCCATGATCGACTTCGTCGGGCACTTGGACGGGCCGCCGTGCGAGAGCGTGGCGACCGAGCAGCTGGTGAACTTGCCGCCGTTGTAAAGCGCGCCCTTGGTGATGTAGACCGTGCCGCCCGTGACGATCGGGTGCTCGACGTCACCGGGCGTCGTGAACGTGGACTGGAAGTTCAGCTTGACGCCTTGGGGCTTCTTCTTGGTCCCCGCCTTGTTGGGCGAGACCGACGTCTTGGTGCTCACGGTCGAACCGCCCTGGTCCTGCGCGATCGTCGGTGCGACCTCGACCGCGGCGACGGCCAGGGCGGCCACGGCCGGGATCAGGAACTTGCGCATCAATGCTCTCCTCGTTGGTTCTGCGACGTCGGGCACCGTAACGCCTTCCGTCGATGGCTGCAAACAGGCGTGTCTGCAATATGAACTCCGAGCGTTCTGCGAAGTTGCGGCGGCTTTGGCGGCGGGGCCGGTTCCACGTTGCCCCCGAAAACGAGCACGTGTACATTGCCGCCATCTCCTCCGCGGCACGCCATCCGTCCCGGGCGCCGCGCCGGCTCGCCCTCGCTGCCCTGCTGCTCGTCGCGGTGGCGCTGGCGTGGGTGCTCTTGCGCGGCAAGTCCCACGAATATCGCCTCGTGTTCCCGAGCGCCGGCCAGCTGGTCAAGGGCGACGTCGTCCGCATCGGCGGCACGGCGGCCGGCACGGTCAAGTCCGTCGGGCTCTCCGACGACGACCAGGCGCAGGTCGACATCGCGATCAAGGACAGCTACGGCCGGCTGCACGAGGGGACGACCGCGACGATCCGCGCCGAGGGCCTCACCGGTGTGGCCTCGCGCTACGTCGACCTGAGCCCGGCGTCGCAGACGCGCCCGGTGCTCGACGACGACGCGCTGATCCACGGCGACAAGACGACGTCGATCGTCGAGATCGACCAGCTCTTCAACACGCTCGACGTCAAGACGCGCACGGGCCTCCGGGGCCTGATCAAGGGCTCGGCCGACTGGTACGACGGCAAGGAGTCGGCGGCCAACCGCTCGTCGCAGCAGATCCCCAAGGCGCTGGCCGAGCTGGACGCGGTCGCCGGGGAGATCACGTCCGACAGCGCGACCTTCGAGCAGTTCCTGACGCAGACCAGCGCGGCGCTGAGCTCGATCGCCGACCATCGCGACCAGCTCACCGGGCTGGTCTCCAACACGCGCCAGACGGCGGCGGCGCTGGCGTCCAACACGACCTCGCTCAGCGACGCGCTGCACGAGGTGCCCACGGCGCTCGACCGCGGCAGCGACGCGTTCGTCTCGCTGCGCCCCGCGATCGGCGACCTGCGCAAGCTGACCGACGCGACGGGCAAGGACACCAAGCAGCTCGCGCCGTTCCTCGACCAGCTCACGCCCGTGCTGAAGGAGTCCGACCCGGCCTTCGCCAAGCTGCGCCAGATGTTCGCCCAGCCGGGCCAGGCGAACGACCTGCTCGACGCGCTGCGCGACCTGCCCGCGATCGGCAAGGCCAGCGACCGGGCCTTCCCGAGCGGCGAGAAGGCACTCAAGAGCTCGTCGAAGATCTTCGCGTTCGGGCGGCCCTACGTGCCGGACCTCACCGGCTGGATCCGCGGCCTCGACGGCGCCGCCGCGACCTACGACGCCAACGGCCACTACATCCGCGCGCTGCCGGTCTTCAACGCCTACACCTTCAGCGATGACGCCGACGGCGGGCACCTGACGCCGCGCCCCGCCGCCGAGCGCGGGAGCAACCCGGCGCTCACCAACAACAACCTCAACCGCTGCCCGGGCACGGCGACGCAGGCGCCGACCGACCTGTCGGCCCCGTTCGTCGACGATGGCGCGCTGGCCGCGCCGGACTGCAACGCGGCCGAGACCCCGAGGGCGACCGGATGACGCTGCGGCGCAGGATCGCCATCAGCCTGGCCGTGATCGTCGCCGCGGCCGCCGTCGGCGCCGCGCTGGGCGCCGGCGGGAACGGCGACGGCGGCGGCACCTACCGCGTGCGCGCGATCTTCGACAACGCGAGCTTCGTGATCGCGGGCGAGGACGTGAAGGTCTCGGGCGTCAACGTCGGCACGATCGACCGGCTCGACGTCGACGCCCAGCACCGCGCGGTCGTGGTGCTGGAGATCGACGACCCCGCCTTCAAGCCGTTCCGGACCGACGCGAGCTGCAGCATCCGGTTGCAGTCGCTGATCGGCGAGCAGTACGTCCAGTGCGAGCCCACGCAGGCGCGCGGCGGCGACCGCGCCCCGGCGCCCGAGCTGCCGACGATCAAGTCCGGCGACCCGGGGGGCGGCGAGCACCTGCTGCCGGTCGCCCGCAACCACTCGCCGGTCGGCATCGACCTGCTCAACGACATCGTGCGGGTGCCCGAGCAGCAGCGCCTGCCGCTGATCATCAACGAGCTGGGCGCGGGCCTGTCGGGCAACGGCGAGGCGCTGAGCGCCGCGCTGACCCGCGCGAGCCCCGCGCTCCAGCAGCTCGACGAGCTGGTCGCCACGCTCGCGCGCCAGAACGCGACGCTCGCCAAGCTCGCCGACGACTCCGACAAGGTGCTCGGCCCGCTGGCCAAGCGGCGCAAGGACCTCACCGGCTTCATCAAGAACGCGGGCGACGCCGGCGCGGCGACCGCCCGCCAGGGCGACGCGCTCGAGGCGAACCTCGCCAAGCTGCCCGCGTTCCTGCGCGAGCTCGGCCCGGCGGTCGACCGCCTCGGCGCGCTGGCCGACCAGACGACGCCGGCGATCGGGGCGCTCGACCAGCAGGCGGCGGCGTTCAACGAGACGACGCAGCGGCTCGGCCCGCTGCTCAAGCAGGCGGACCCGTCGGTGAAGACGCTGGGCAAGGTCGCCGACCAGGGCCGCAAGACGTTCCCGAAGATCGACGACGTCATCACGCAGTTCGCCAAGCTCGGCATCCCGCTGCAGCCGCTGGCCGCGAACCTCGGGAAGCTCTCGACGAGCTTCGACGACACCGGCGGCATCGAGTCGCTGATGAACTTCATCTACTTCTACACGGGCGCGACCAACGGCGAGGACGCGTCGGGGCACTACACGCGGGCCGGGATCTCGGTCAGCGACTGCGTGACGCGCACGCCCGACTACGACCCCGCGGGCGGGTCCACGTGCCCGGCGCGGTTCTACAACCCTGACGCGAGCGCCGCCGCCGCCTCGACCGCGCGCGCCAAGACGTCCAACACACTCCTCAGCTACCTCCTGGGCGGCAAGTGAACCGCCGGCGCAACAACTCGATCGCGGCCAACCCGATCCTGATCGGCGGCGTCACGGTGCTCGTGACGATCGTCGCCGTGTTCCTGTCCTACAACGCCAACCACGGGCTGCCGTTCGTCCCGACCTACAAGGTCAACGTCGTGCTGCCGGACGCGGCGGGCCTGATCGCGGGCAACGAGGTCCGGATCGGCGGCGCGCGCGTCGGCATCGTGCGCAAGATCGACGCGATCGCGCGCAAGGACGGCTCCACCGGCGCGCGGCTGGAGCTCGCGCTCGACGACACCTCCAACCACCTGCCGGTCGACAGCACGGTCAAGGTCCGCCCGAAGTCCTCGCTCGGGCTCAAGTACGTGCAGATCACGCGCGGCAGCGCCGCGCGGACGATCGCCGCCGACGGCACCCTGACGGTGCCGCGCGGCACGGTGCGCCCGATCGACCTCGACGACTTCTTCAACATGTACGACGAGCCGACGCGCCAGGGCTCCTCGGACAACCTGCTCGCCTACGGCACGGCCTTCGCCGGCCGCGGCGGCGACCTCAACCAGGCGCTCGGCGACCTCGACCCGCTCGTGCGCCACGCCGAGCCCGCGCTGCGCAACCTCGTGGCGCCGAAGACGCGCTTCGAGGACCTCTTCCCGGCCTTCGAGCAGGCGGCGCACGAGGTCGCGCCGGTGGCCGGCGTGCAGGCCCAGCTCTTCGGCGACCTCAACACGACGTTCAAGGCCTTCGCCGACAACCAGCAGGCGCTCGAGGACTCGATCGCCGGCGGTCCGCACGCGCTGGACGTCGCCACCCGCGAGCTGCCGGCCGAGGCGGGCTTCCTGCAGGACAGCACCGAGCTGTTCCGGCGCCTCAAGGCGCCGTTCCGGTCGCTCGCCAGCGCGTCGGTGCACCTGGCGCCGGCCTTCCGGGCCGGCACGCCGGCGCTGAAGATCTCGCCGCGGCTCAACGCGCGGCTCGTCGCGACGCTCGACGCGCTGGACACCTTCGTCGGCGACCCGCGCGTGCTGCCGGCGCTGCAGCGCCTGACCGAGACGGCGACGCTGGCCGGTCCGCTGGTCTCCTTCTTGACGCCCGCGCAGACCACCTGCAACTACGCGACGCTGCTCTTCCGCAACCTCGGCAGCGCGCTGTCGGAGGGCGACGACGTCGGGACGTTCCTGCGCACGGTGCCGGTCGTCGCGGGGCAGCTGCCCAACAGCGAGGCGGGCCCGTCGTCGGCGCCGGCCAACGGCCCGGCGGACAGCACGTTCAAGCCGCCGCCCACGATCCGCGACACCTACCTCCACAGCGACCCGTACCCGAACACCGCGGCGCCGGGCCAGACCCAGGAGTGCGAGTCGGGGCTGGACAAGTACGTCCCGGGCCAGCAGGTGATCGGCACCCAGCCGGGCGACCAGGGGACGGACGTCGACAAGACCACGCGGGGGAAGGTCGGATGAGGCGCAACCACAACCTCGGGATGCCGCCGCTGCGCTTCGGCCTGCTCACGCTCCTGCTCGCCGCGGTGATCACGTACTTCGGCTTCACCAAGGCCGTGCCGTTCCAGCACCACTTCGAGATCCAGGCGGTCGTCAAGTCCTCCAACCTGCTGCGGCCGCACTCGCCGGTCCGGATCGCCGGAGTGAACGTCGGCGAGGTCGTGCGGATGGGTCGCTACAGGCACAGCGACCTCTCGGTGCTGACGCTGCGCATCAACAAGAACGGCCAGCCGATCCATCGCGACGCGACGCTCAAGATCCGTCCGCGGCTGTTCCTCGAGGGCAACTTCTACGTCGACCTCAAGCCCGGCACGCCGAGCGCGGGCACGCTCGACGACCGCGGCCTGATCCCGGTCACCCAAACGGGCACGCCGGTGCAGCTCGACCAGGTGCTCACCGCGCTGCAGTCCGACACGCGCCTGTCATTGCAGAAGACGGTCGACGGCCTCGGCACCGCGCTCGACGCCAAGCCGACGCCCGCCGAGGACGCCGCGCAGAGCACGTCGGTGCGCGGGCTCACGGGCGCCCAGGCGCTCAACAAGACGCTCGACACCAGCCCGAAGTCGCTGCAGTACACGGCGCAGGTCGCCGGCGCGCTGCTGGGCCCGCACCCGCACGACCTCTCCAAGACGCTCCACGGCCTCACCCGCGTGATGACCGCGGTGGCCGGCGAGCAGGACGACCTGGTCGACTTCGTCACGGACTTCAACACCACCTTGGGGACGACCGCGGCGCACGCGGCGGACCTCGAGACGTCGGTGGACGAGCTGGGACCGACGGCGCGGCACGCCGCGCAGGGCTTCACCGAGCTCAACGCCGGCCTGCCCGCGGCGCGCCAGTTCGCGCGTAACCTGTCGGCGAGCCTGCCCGAGCTGCCGGCGACGATCGCCGCCGCCGGGCCGTGGCTGGCCCAGGCGCGCGCGGCGTTGGGCAAGGCCGAGGTCGGCGGGCTGCTCGACCGCCTGCAGCCCGCCACCAAGAACCTGGCGTCGCTCGGCCACGCGCTGCGCACGTGGCTGCCGAACATCGATCAGCTCAACCGCTGCGTGACGAACACGCTGCTGCCGACGAGCGACCTGAAGGTCGACGACGGCGCGCTCTCCTCGGGCACGGAGAACTACAAGGAGTTCTGGACCGCCGCGGTCGGGCTGGCGGGCGAGAGCCAGTTCTTCGACGGCAACGGCAGCTTCCTGCGGCTCCAGGCGGGCCACGGCGCGACGCCGATCGTGACCGGCAAGACCAACGACTCCGACTTCGCGTTCACCGGCGAGCCGACGCTCCCGCCGCTCAGCACGCGCCCGGCCTACGGCAACCAGCTGCCGCCGAAGGTCCGCTCGGTGCCGTGCCAGGACAGCCCCGTGCCGACCGTCAACGACGCGGCGTCGACCGGGCCGCCCGACGGCGCCAGCCCAGGCGCGAAGGCCCCGGACGACAAGGCCGTCGACGGCGGAGGCGGGAACTGATGCGCGGCGTCCGCAAGCAGCTCCCGAACGCGATCTGGCTCGGCGCGATGATCACCATCGGGTTGATCGTCGGCGGCTACCTGCTCGCCCATCAGCGTGTGAGCTGGCCGAGCTGGACGCCGGGCCTGGGCAAGGACTACTTCTACGTCAACGCGGAGTTCACGAACTCCGCCGGCGTGCTCCCGGGCCAGGGCAACGCGGTCACGATCGCGGGCGTCAAGGTGGGGGAGATCACCGGGGAGAAGGTCGAGAACGGCCGCGCCGTGCTGCGCATGCGCCTCGACGCCAAGTACGGGCACGTCCATCCGGACGCGACGCTGCTGCTACGGCCCAAGACCGCGCTCAAGGACATGGTCGCGGAGCTCGACCCCGGCCGCGGCGGGCACGAGCTGCGCAGTGGCGACACGCTCCCGGTCAGCTCGACCAACCCCGACGTCAACTTCGACGAGATCCTCGCCGGCCTCGACGGCGACACGCGCGCCGCGCTGGTGGCCCTGGTGCAGGGTGCCGGCACGGCGCTCGACGGCGAGGGCGGCAGCGAGCTGGCGGCCACCTTCAAGCGCCTCGAGCCGCTCTCGCGCCACGCCGAGCAGGCCGGGCGGCTCGTCGCCCAGCGCCGCGTCGAGGTGCGCCGCGTGATGGGCAACCTGTCGCTGCTGGCCCAGGAGCTCGGCGCGCGCGACAAGGACATCGGCCAGTTCGTCAACTCCAGCGCCGCCGTCTTCCGGCACTTCAGCGCCCAGAACGACAAGCTCTCCGAAACGCTCGCGCTCCTGCCCTCGACGCTGAAGCGGACCGACACCGGCCTCGCCAAGCTCGACAAGCTGGGCACGACCTTCAAGACGGGCCTCAAGGACCTCGCGCCGGGCGCGAAGGCGCTCGGGCCCTCGCTGCGCGACTCGCGCCCGTTCTTCAAGGACACGACGCCGGTGCTGAAGGACTCGTTGCGGCCGTTCGGGCGCGAGGCGCAGCCGGTGGCGGCCAAGCTGGTCCCGGCCTCGGGCCGCCTGGCGAAGGCCACGCCGCAGCTCGACACGCTGACCAAGATGCTCAACAACTTGTTCGCCGAGCTCGCGCACGACCCGCCCGGCAACGGCGTCCACGGCAAGAGCTACCTGTACTACGTGCCGTGGGCGGCCCACAACACCAACTCGGTGCTGGCCTCCCAGGACGGCCTCGGGCCGGTGCGCCACACGCTGGTCCTGTTCCCCTGCGGGACGCTTCCGACGCTGAACAACGTGGCGAACGACTTCAAGAACAACCCGACGCTGGCGGCCACGCTCCAGCTCCTCGACGTGCCGAAGCCGGGCGCCTGCGGGAAGGACGCTGGGTGATCAAGACCGTCCCGACCCTGGGCCGCATCGCGGTCATGGCGCTCTTCGCGCTCTCGAGCTTCGGCGCGTGCCTGTACCTGTGGATGGCCTTCGGCGGCTCGTCGCCGCTGCGGCCGAAGGGCTACGAGCTCCACATCGCCTTCCCGGAGGCGACGCAGCTCGCCAACCAGTCCGACGTCCGGATCTCCGGCGTGAGCGTCGGCAAGGTCGTCAAGCTCAAGCCCGACGGCAACCGGACGATGACCACGCTCCGGCTCCAGAGCAGGTTCGCGCCGATCCCGGCCAACACGAAGGCGATCCTGCGCGTGAAGTCGCTGCTGGGGGAGACCTACGTCGAGCTGACGCCGGGCAACCGCAAGGCGGGGCCGCAGGTGCCCGACGGTGGCACGCTCAGCCCCGGCCACGTGGCGCCGACGGTCGAGCTCGACGAGATCCTCTCGACGTTCGACGCCAAGACGCGCAAGGCGTTCGAGACGTGGATGCAGTCGCAGGCCGCGGCGGTCCAGGGGCGGGGGGCCGACCTCAACGCGTTCTTCGGCGAGCTGCCGGGCTTCACGGACAAGTTCGCGAAGCTGTCCGAGATCCTCGACGCCCAGCAGGCGGCGGCGAGCAAGACAATCGCGACGACGGGTGAGGTCATCGACGCGATCAGCCAGCGTGAGGGCGACCTGCGCGGGCTGGTCACCTCGTCGCAGCGGCTGTTCTCGGTGACGGCCGCCCGCAACGACGACCTGGCCAAGATCTTCCAGCGCCTGCCGCGCTTCGAGCGCGAGAGCAGCACGACGCTGCCGCTGCTGACCGACTTCGGCGATCACGCGCGGCCCGCGATCCGCCAGCTCCAGCCGGCGGCGACGGCGATGGGCCCGGCGTTCGCGGCGCTCGACAAGGTCGCGCCGCAGTTCGACGGGTTCTTCGGGCAGCTCCAGCAGGTCGTGGACGCCTCCGAGAAGGGCTTGCCCGCGTTCAACCGGATCCTCGGCAACCTGCCGCCGGTGTTCGACGCGTTCCAGCCGTTCCTGCGCAACGTGAACCCGATCGTCGCGAACGTCTCTCAGAGCAAGAAGGAGGTCGCGGGCCTGCTGGCCAACGCGACCGGTGCGACGGAGGCATATGACATCGGCGGCGAGACGCTCCCCGGCACAAAGAGCAACGTGCGCTACGTCCGCGTCGCCACGTTCCTCAGCCCGGAGTCGCTGACCTTCTACCCGCGCCAGCTCGGAACGACCCGGGCCAACCCGTACGGCGCGCCCGGCTCGCTCGTCGAGTCCCTGAAGGCCGGCGGCTCGATCTTCGGCTCGGGCCCGTGCCCGGCGGGCAACGTGGCACTCCCCACGGCGGCCGACAACGACGCGCTCCTGCCGCGCATCCAGCAGTTCGCGTTCCGGACCGAGGATCGCAACGCCGTGCCGGCTCCGGCCTGCAAGGTCCAGGGCAACTACCCCGGCGCGCTGACGAGCTTCCCGCAGGTGCGCGCCGAACCGTGAAGAAGCGGCCCTGAGCGGTTGACACCAGGCACCGGGTCTGGTCAACTTCGCAGTGAGAGACGAGACCGTGTCTGGACCGGCATGGAATCACCTCGCAGCACATCCTCTCTCGGGTCCGGCCACACATAGGCGCGTGGGGCGCCACCCGGTCGAACACGTGAGAGGGGACATCACCGGAGAGCCTGCCCACCCCCGAGGGCAGGCTCCCCGGTGCGTGTCTTGCCCGCTCAGCCGCGGCCCGCGCCGAGGGGTGGCGGGCCCAGCGGCGCGTCGCCGGCGCGCTCGGCGAGCAGGATGATGGTGTCGATCAGCGCGTCGAGGCGGGTGAGTGCCTCCTCGGTCGGCGCGCCGTCGGCGAAGTCGCGTGAGGTGAGGTACGCGGCGGTCGGGGCGGTGAGCGTGCCGAAGAAGGCCAGGATGTCGCGGAGGTGGCGCTCGACCCCGAGGAAGTGGTGGTCGGAGGCGCCCATCGAGGCGATCCCGGTCGGGGTGTCGCGGAGGGCGGCGACGGGCACGTGGTCGAGGAGGTTCTTGAGCGCGCCGGTCAGCGAGCCGCGGTAGACGGGCGTCGCGAAGAGGACGGCGCCGGCGTTTGTGAGCCTGTCGATCACGTGGGCGGTGTCGCCCTCGGGCGGGCGTCCGTCGGCGAACGGGATCGTCAGCTCGGCGAGGTCGAGGAGCTGCGGCTCGAGCCCCGGATGGCGCGCGCTCGCGCGCGTGGACGCGGCGGCGATCGCGGCGTGCAGGCGGCCCGGAGGGGTGACGCTGCCGAGGACGATCGCGAAGGAGGTGGAAGGCATTCGTGGTAATGTCTATCAAGCTTATGGAGAATGTCGAGCAGCGGGACCTGCGGGCGGCGATGGGGCATTTTGCCACGGGGGTCGCGGTGGTCACGGCGGCGGACGCCGGCGGGCGGCCGTTCGGGACGACGGCCAACGCCATCAGCTCGCTCTCGCTCGACCCGCCGCTCGTCCTCGCGTGCCTGCGCCGCGAGTCCGAGACGCTCGCCGCGCTCCAGGCCACCGGTCGCTTCGCCGTCAACGTGCTGGGCGCCGGCCAGCGGGAGCTGTCGGATCGCTTCGCGCGCCGCACCGCGCCGGACACGTGGCGCGGCGTCGCCCATCGGCTGCCCGACGGCGTCCCCGTGCTCCACGAGGCGGTCGCGACGGTCGAGTGCCGCGTGCACGAGATCGCCGACGGGGGCGACCACGTGATCGTCATCGGGCGCGTGGTCGCCGCCGGCCATCCGGACGACCACGTCGAGCCGCTGCTGTTCTACCGCGGCGCGTACGCGGCGTTGGGGGACGACATCGCGGAGGAGGCGAGCGCCGAGCCCTCGCCCGAGATCGCCCTGCCGTCCTCGCTCGGCGCGCTGCGCATGGTCGCGCTCGGTGGCGGGGGCGGCGCGGTCGAGGCGAGCGTCGCGGTGCTGGTCGGCGCGCCGCACGGCACGCACGGCGCGTGGGTCTACCTCCATCGCGGCTGCCTGCTCGGCGACGCGCTCGGCAGCCGGGACTGCGGCTCCCGCGAGCGGCTCCATGGCATCCTGCGGCGGATGCAGACCAGTGGCCAGCCCGGCGTCATCGTCTACCACCGCGACGGCGCGCTCGGGTTCGGCGCGTGCTGCCTGGAGGGCGGGAGCGGACGCGACGAGCAGCCGCTGAGCGACACCGAGCGGTCGGCGGTCGACGAGGCGATCGCCCGGCTCGGCCTGCGCGCGCCCGTCCTGCTCGGCGCCGCGGTCGAGGAGGAGCTCGCGGCATGAGCCCCGTCGTCCTGCACTGGTTCCTGCCCACCAACGGCGACTCGCGCGCCGACCTCTCGCTCGGCAACGCCGTCGGGGTCAGCGGCTCGCGGGTGACCGAGAGCGGGGTGGAGCGGGCGCCGGACATCGGCTACATCGGGCAGATCGCCCGCTCGGCCGAGCAGCTCGGCTTCCAGGGCGCGCTCACGCCGACGAGCAGCTGGTGCGAGGACGCGTGGGTCATCACCGCCGGCCTCACGCAGGTCACCGAGCGCTTCCGGTTCCTGGTGGCCTTCCGGCCCGGCCTGCAGTCGCCCACGCTCGCCGCGCAGATGGCCGCCACCTACCAGCGGATCTCCGGCGGCCGCCTGCTCCTCAACGTGGTCACGGGCGGTGACGACGCCGAGCAGCGCCGCTTCGGCGACCACCTCGACAAGCGCGGCCGCTACGCCCGCGCCGCCGAGTTCCTGCACATCGTGCGGGAGCTCTGGAGCGGCGAGGTGGTGGACTACGAAGGCAAGTACTACAACATCCAGGGCGCGCAGCTCCCCGCGACCCCGAAGTGGCCCGACATCTACCTCGGCGGCTCCTCGCCCGAGGCGCTCGAGGTCGCCGCCGAGCACGCCGAGGTCTACCTGACCTGGGGCGAGCCGCCGGCGCAGGTCGCCGAGAAGCTCGACCGCGTCCGCGAGGCCGCGGGGCGCGCCGGCCGCGAGCTGCGCTTCGGGATCCGCCTGCACGCGATCACGCGCGACAGCTCCGAGGAGGCGTGGGCCGAGGCCGATCGCCTGCTCGCGGGGCTCGACCCGGCGGCGATCGCGCGCGCGCAGGAGGTCCAGCGCGCCTCGCAGTCCGAGGGCCAGCGGCGGATGACCGCGCTGCACGGCGGGCGGACCGACGACCTCGAGATCTCCCCGAACCTCTGGGCCGGCGTCGGCCTCGTCCGCGGCGGCGCGGGCACGGCGCTCGTCGGCAGCCACCAGGAGGTCGCCGACCGCATCGAGGAGTACCACGCGCTCGGCATCGACGAGTTCATCCTCTCCGGCTATCCGCACCTCGAGGAGGCCTACCGCGTCGGCGAGGGCGTCCTGCCCGAGCTGCGCCGCCGCGGCCTGACCGGGCAGCCGGCGCTGGACCCGGCGGGCGCGCCGGTGGCATCCTCCGCGGCGTGATCCTCCACACGCACGAAGACGCGGTCGCGGCGGCGGAGGCGGTCGCGGCAGCGCTCGCCGACGGCGTGATCGCGCGCGACCGCGCGGGTGCCGACGCCGTCCCGGTCGACGCGCTCGCGGCGCTCGACGGCAGCGGCCTGCTGGGGATCACCGTCCCGCGCGCGCACGGCGGCCCGGGGCTCGGGCCCGCCACGCTGGCCGAGGTCACGCGGATCCTCGCGGCCGTCGACCCGGCGATCGCGCAGGTCCCGCAGGCGCACTTCCTGTTCGTCGACGTGCTCGCGGTGTGGGGGACCGACGCGCAGCGCGCGCGGCTCTTCGCCGACGTCCTGGCCGGCGCGCGGATCGGCAACGCGCTGGCCGAGCGCGGCGGGCAGCACGCGCAGGACCTTAGGACGCGGATCGCCGGCGGCGTCCTCGACGGCACCAAGTACTACTGCACGGGCGCGCTGACGGCGCGCTGGATCGCGGTCAGCGCGCTCGACCCCGACGGGCGGCTGGTCGCCGCGTTCGTGGCGCGCGACGCGCCGGGCGTCACGGTCGACGGCGACTGGGACGTCATCGGCCAGCGCGCCACGATCAGCGGGACGACGACGTTCGCGTCGGTCGCGGTGGATCCGGAGTTGTTGGTG
>JAOPZG010000291.1 GCA_025964215.1 Conexibacter sp. | reverse complement strand
GCGCTCGGCACGGTCGCGCCGTTCGGCTACGGCCCGGCGGGCGCGCTCACGCAGCTCGTCACCGAGCGCGCGGCGGGCGACGCGGCGCTGGAGCCGTTCCGCGAGCTCGGCGTCGAGGTCGTCCGCGCCCGCTAGGCGAGCGCGCCCTCGAGCGTGAAGATCCGCCGCAGGATCGCGATCGACGTCGCGTAGGTGGAGTCCATCCCGTAGTAGGACATGCCGCGGGCGCCGAGCGTGCGGGCCTGCGTGAACGGCGTGTCCGAGGCGTAGTGGACGATCCCGAAGTCGATCGGCAGCTTGGAGAAGTTGACCTGCTCGCCGGCCGGGTAGCGGTCGGGCTCGGTGATCTCGTAGACCGCGTCGCAGTACGGCCCGGCCTCCATCTCGACCACCGTGAACGCCTCGCGGTAGTAGAGATCCAGGTAGTCGCGGTTCTGCAGGAACGTCGAGCGCACCGTCACCGCGCGCTGGTTGTCCAGCCCCGAGCCGAAGCGCAGGTACGGCGCGATGTCGTCGAACGCGAAGGCGTTGTCGAGCCAGTAGGTCGTCTGCGAGTGCTCGTCGTAGATCGTGTTGGAGATCATCACGTCGCCGACGTCGGCGTTGAGCGTCGCGGCCTTGCCGAGGACGTAGACGCCGCGCAGGGTGTCGCGGTCCTCGGTGATCTCGCGCAGGAGGTTGTAGGCCGCGAGGCCGAGGGGGTAGTCGATGTTGATGATGACGGCGTCGCTCTTGTGCAGGGCGTCGGTGTCCAGGTCGCCGAGGCGGTCGTCGATCGCGGCGGGGTCGAGCTTGGCGAGCGGCATGACCTGCGCGGCGACGCGCAGGCCGGACTCGGCGTTGAGGTGCACGATCCCGCGCGCGGCCTCGGCGTAGCGGCGCGTCTGCGGACCGGGCTCGGAGACGGCCTGCTCGCGGGCGAGGAAGTACAGGAAGTTGTTCCAGGAGCCGGCGGTGCGCTCCTCGCGGAAGGCGGCGAGCTCCTCCTGGAGGTCGCGGGCGCCGGCGCGCTGGACCCAGTCGACGAGGTCGGCCTCGCGGGCGCGGGCGTCGCCGGAGAGCAAGTTGACCAAGGAGTGGGTGTTGGAGGAGATGAAGTAGATCGGGGCGTCGCGGCCGATGCCGTTGTCGCGCATCGTGTGGCCGACGGGCGCCCACCAGCGGCGGGTCAGGCGCGCGTAGGAGACCTGCGAGCCGCCGAGCATCCGCACGCGGAGCGACAGGTTCGTCTCGGCGACCTCGCCGAGGCGGCGGGCGAACGCGGTGCCCCACGCCTCCTGGAGGCGGTCCCAGTCGTCGACCGAGCCGCCGAGGACGCGCGCGCACTCGTCCGCGCCTGGGAGTCCCTGCGGCCGCGGCCAGCCGATCGCGCGCAGCTTGCGCCGCAGCTTGTTCCACTCGATCTGGTAGGCGACGAGCGTCGGGATCAGGTCGTCGACGTCCGAGGTCGAGGAGAGCAGGACGCCCCACTGCCCGTCGGGCCCCTCGTGCCACTGCCGGCGCCGCGCCGGCGCCTCGGTGGTCGGCCAGTCGGCGAGCGGGAGGCCGACGGCGGAGAACTGCTCGTCCTCCTGGCCCATGATCACGACGCGCCCGGCGTAGATGCTCGCCGGCAGCCGCTGCGTGGCGTACAGGAACGCGCCGAGGTCCAGGTCCTCCGCGCCCGCCAGCGGATGCAGCGAGGACTCGATCGCGATGTGCGACGACTCCAGGATCCGCAGCTTCGTCTCCCCCCGACTGCGCAGGAGGGTCGAGTAGGTCCGCTGGTAGAGCTCGACGTCGGAGGGCATTGGCGTGCGGGTATACCAGCACGCCGCCGCCCGGTGCTCAGCTGGCGAGCTCCAGCTCGAGCGCCTCGGCGTCGTCGGCGGTCAGGCGCGCGGGCTCGACCGAGCGCTGCGGGGCGAGCAGCGTCCGGAAGGCGACGAGCAGGCCGAGGCCGAGGGTGACCGCGCCGGCGCCGACGAAGAGCGGCGCGGCGGGCGTGACGTGCTCGGCGAGCTTGCCCGCGAGGAACGGCGCGATCGCGCCGCCGGCGAAGCGGACGAAGTTCGTGCCGGAGGCCGCGATCGACGTGTCCTTGGTCGAGAGGCCGAGGAGCAGGTTCGAGAGCACGGCGTTGGCGACGCCGAGCACGAGGCCGGACGCGATGATCGCCGCGATCATGATGGCCTTGGTGTCGATCGCGAGGCCGATGACCAGGAGGTCGGCTGCGAGCAGGGCGAACGTCGCGGCGAGCAGCGGGACGCTCGGGAAGCGGGCGCTCAGCGCGGGGGCGCCGGCGATCGCGCCGATCGCCACCAGGAGGCCCCAGCCGAAGAAGACCGCGCCGAGCTCGTGGACGCCGAGGTTCAGCGGCAGCGGCGTGTAGGCCAACAGCATGAAGAACCCGAAGTTGTAGAGCAACGCGACGACCGCGCCGGCCAGGAGGCGGTGCTCGGCGAGCGCCTTCAGCGGCGCGACGAGCGAGATCCGGTCCTTCTTGGCGTTGGCCGGGGTCGGGCCGACGCCGACGAGGATCGCGACGAACGAGATCGCCATCAGGACGGAGACGCCGAAGAAGGGGATCCGCCAGCCGATGCCGCCGAGCAGGCCGCCGACGAGCGGGCCGGAGGCGATGCCGATGCCGAGCGCGGACTCGAAGAGCACGACGGCGACGGCGATCCCGCCGCGGGAGGACTTGACGATCGTCGACATCGAGGTCGAGATGAAGAGCGCGATGCCGAGGCCCCAGCCGGCGCGGAACGCGACGACGGTGGCGACCGAGGAGGACGCGCCGGCGGCGGCGCTGCACAGGACGACGAGCGCGAGGCCGAGCAACATGGTGCGCTTGGTCCCGATCCGCGAGCTGAGCCAGCCGGCGGCGAGGTTCGAGACGCCGATGACGGCGAAGTAGCTCGTGAAGAGCAGCTCGACCTGGCTCGGGCTCGCGTCGAGGCCCTTGGCGATGATCGGCAGGATCGGGTCCACGAGCCCGATGCCCATGAACGCGACGACGCAGGCCAGGAGCACCGCCCAGACGGCGGCGGGCTGGTGGTTGAAGCGTGCGGTCATCGGG